>QZKR01000183.1 GCA_003598065.1 Myxococcales bacterium
CAGCGCGGCATCGGGCTGCTTGTCATAGCGGCCGGCGAGCCGCTCGACCGTCAGCAGCAGCGGCTTGGCCGGCTTCTCGCCGGTAAGCGCCCAGGCAAGCGCGCCGGCGGGGAACGAGGCGCGTCTTTGCGCCTCGGCGTCGTCCTGCAAACCGGCGAGACCCTTGAGCGGCCGGCCGGCGCGATCTAGGAGAGCCAGTCTGAACCCCCAATCGGCCTCGCGGCCTCCGACCTTCACCAGAATGTCGTTGACGCCTTTTTTCAGATTCACCCGATACGCCGACTGCCAGCGCCGCGCCGGCCGATCCTCCGGCCACGCCGCCGCGAGGCGGCCGTTCAACCAGGCCTTGAGCGAACCGCCTGAGCCGATCAGCAGGACCGCGGACATGGCGCGCGGCGCGAAGACGCGTCCCCAGGCGTAGGCGACGGACTGCGTGGACGACGTATAGACATCGGCGAAGTCCTGGTAGCCGGTCAGACGATTGACGTCGGGGAAACTCCGCCAGGAAACGGGCCGCTCCTTGCCGTCCATCGTCGCCTCGGGATCGTACCCTTGTTCGGGCGGATAAACGGCGTCGAAACCCACGCCGCCTTCATTGTCGAAGGGCCCCGCGACAAGCCAGCGCGTGACGATACCCATGGGCGCGAGCGCCGCCGCGATCGCCTCCGGCTCCCCCGTCGTCCAGGCGGCTTCGTGAACGCACCACGCCGCGAGTTGTCGCACCTCGAAACCGCTTTTCGGCGAGACGAGCAGCCGCGAACAAAGCGCGTCGATCGTCTGGGGAACATCCGTGAACTTGCGCAGATCCAAAAGCGAATAAAATCGCTCCAGGCTCGCATGGTCGCCGGGTTGGGCGGCGATCTCGGCGGCGAGCCGCCGAACCCGCGCATCGAGGCTTTCCGCCTCCGCCGCCCAGGCGATCGACGTCAGCGCCGCCGTCCACAGCGAGATGATGAAAAAAGTCCGATAAATCGCGCGTCTCCGAAACAGCGTCATGCATCACCTCGATCCGCTTTGCTGATCGCGATCAGGCGTCCCGGCCTCGGTCGGAAAAGAAATGCCCGCACTATAGCACAGAGGACCGTATGACAATATGGCAAACGAAGGGAATCGATTCCACGCTATCGTCGGCCTGGACAGGCGTCGCTCCCTATCGCGAATCCGGATTTCCGCCCCGCCAGTATTGACTTATTCCACCTCTTTGTTATCTTGTAATGGCTGTTACTTAGTAATCGGGGACGTCATTATGAAAAACGTCGATCAGGTGATCCGTGCCTTTCGTGATCGAGGCTACAAAGTTACCCCCCAAAGAATCGCCATCTTGGAAGTTTTAGAAGGCAACAAAACCCATCCTTCCGCTGACGATATTTACGTTTCTTTGCGCCGCAAGCACCCTACCATGTCCTTCACCACGGTTTACAACACGCTTGAAACCCTTAAAGAACTTGGCGAAATACAGGAATTGACGATCGACCAGCGTCGCCTGCACTACGATCCGGACATCACGCTGCACCATCATATTATGTGCACCCAGTGCGGTCACATTGATGACATTTTCGCCGATTACACGCAGGCGATCCAGGTTCCCGAGGAGATTCTCCGGCGTTTTCATGTGAATGGGCACTCCGTGCAATTTTACGGCCTTTGCAGCTACTGCCAGGATCACGGCGACGCCTGAGGCAAGATCCGTCCCGTTTACTTCTTCGTCCACGCATGCTAATCCAGAGTCGAACGAAGCAAACCGGAGCGTGGAGGTGGCGGCATGTCCGTACGGGAAAACGGTTGTCTGGCGCTGGAAATCGCCGGCTCGCAACGACCGGCGGTGCGTCTCCCGTTGCGGACCGGGCTTTTCCGCATCGGATCGAGCCCCTTCAACGATCTCACGCTGACCGGCGACGGCGTGGCCCGCCGGCACGCCGAACTGCATCTGAACGACGGCGCGGCGATCTTGCGCGACGTCAGCGGCCAGGGGGTGATCGTCAACGGCGAATCGGTCGCCGAGACTCGCCTGAAGCCCGGCGACGCGTTGCGCCTCGGATCTTTCACGCTGAGCGTGACCGCCCTGCCGGCGGAAAACGGCGTTGCGCCCGTCACCAAACGCCTCGACGCCTCGGCCGACGCCTCTTTCCCGAGTCTTCTTACCTGGACAAACGACGGCCGGACACAAGAGATCGACCCGTGCCGCCCGCTCACCATCGGCGCGGCGGATACCTGCGACGTCGTCTTGAAAGATCCCTACGTTTCGCGCTTTCATTGCCAGCTTGTTCCCTCCTCCGAAGGCGTCGTGCTCGTCGATCTGAAAAGCACCAACGGCTCCTGGATCGGCGATCTGCGCGTTCATGAAGTCGTGCTTCCGGCCAGGGCCGATTTTCGCGTCGGCCGCACCTCTTTTCACTTCGAGGGCCGCGCCGCCGAAGAACGCGTTGAGCTTCCCGCCGTCTTCTTCGGCATGATCGGCCGGCACCCGAGTCTGCTCTCGGCGCAGACGCTCATGCGCCGCGCCGCGCCGCAGGACGAGACGGTGCTGATCGTCGGCGAGACGGGCACGGGCAAGGAACTGGCGGCGCGCGCCATCCATTTGTTGAGCGCGAAGGCCGGCAAGCCCTTCGTGGCCGTCAACTGCGCGGCGCTCGCCGCGGAGCTTGTCGAATCGGAATTGTTCGGCCACGAAAAAGGCGCGTTCACCGGCGCGGCGTCGGCGCGCGACGGGGCCTTCGTCGCGGCGAAGGATGGCACGCTGTTCTTGGATGAAATCGGCGAACTGCCGCCGGCGCTGCAGGCCAAGCTCCTGCGCGCCCTGGACACGCGCGAGATCAAGCCCGTCGGCGCGGACCGCGCCAGGCCGCACCGGGCCCGCGTCGTGGCGGCCACCAACCGCGATCTGGCGCAGATGGTGAAGCAGGGGACGTTCCGGCAGGATCTGTTCTTCCGTCTCACCGTGCTGCCGATCCACCTGCCGCCGCTGCGCGAGCGGCGCGAGGACGTCCTGCTTCTGGCGGAACGTTTCGTCGCCGAGGCGGGCGTGAAAGCCGCGTTCACCCGGGCGGCGCAGGACGCGCTCATGTACCACTACTGGCCGGGCAACGTGCGCGAACTGCGGAACGTCGTCGCCACCACGCTCTGCTACCACCCCGAGGCGGCCGGCGCGGGCGTCATCGACGATACGCACCTGATGTTGCACGGTCCCGGGGCTTTGTTAGCGGGCGCTTTCGAGGCGTCCCCTCCCGCCGCCTACGACGGGCGGACCCTGGAGGACGCGGAAGCGACGCTGATCCGGGAGGCGCTTGTCCACTACGGCGGCAACAAGCTCGCCGCGAGCAAGGCCCTCGGCATCTCCAAATCCACGCTCTACGAGAAAATCAGGCGCTACAGGCTGGAATAAAGCACCGGGGCGCCGGGGCCTTTCCGTTCCCGCGATCGGGACTCAACAAACACCAGCGTCGCCAAGGAAGATGCACGGGCGGGAGAACCGCTTCAGCGCACGGCGCGCGAGTCGCAGGCGCACGCCGAGCCCTCGGCGTCGGCTTCGCAATGGCCGCCCGGAGCGCTCCACGCCTGGTCGCACCACGCGGCGCAGTCGATCGGCCGCCAGAGCCGTTCGCTACAGAAGCAGAACGTCGCCTCCGATTCGCAGAAGCCCGCGCCTTCCTCGTCGCAGGCGCCGGCGCAGGTGTCGGGCGTCTCGTCCACGCAGAGGCATTGATCGTAACCGGCCTCGGGCAGGTAGCCGCAGCCTTCCAGCCGCTGGCCCGAGCGGGAGCAGACGTCGGCGCAGAGCACCAGCGTCCATTCGCCGGTCAGACAGACGCAGAGGCTGTCGCCGATGCAGAACGAGGCCACGGCTTCGCCGCAAGCTCCCTGGCATGAATCGGGCCATTCGGCGTCGCCGTCGAGGATCGGCTGGCCGTCCCCGTCGGGATTGGATTCGTCGCCATCTTCGGTTTGGGGAAGGCATAAATGGAAGGTGCGGCAGTCGGCCTCGGCGAGGCAGATCTGCGCCTGAAGATCGCCGGCCTGATCGGAACACAGAGCAAGACATTGCGCCACGCGGGGGTCGTCGTCGCCGGCGTCGTAGCAATCGGCCATGCGCGCGCAAGCGGCCAGGCAAACCTCGACATCGCCGCCGCCGTCGCCGTCCGCGTCTCCGGACGAAGAACCCGCTTCAAGGCAAGCTACAGCCGCCGCCATCACGACGATGAGCAGGAGAAATCGTATCGTTGAAGTCCAGGAATGCATGCGCACCGCTTTCATCGAGCGGTCGCCGTGGCGAGCGGAACGGCGCCCTCCGCCATTCACAAGAATCTATTATATAACAAATGCCGCGACGTGTCAAATATCGCACAACAAAAACGGCGCCCAAAGGGCGCCGTGCAGGTCCGTCAAACTCCCCGCTTAATTCGCGCCGGTGCCGCACTCGGCTTGAATATCGGCGCAGTTGGTTTTGTTGAGGCAGTCGGCCACGTCCTCGGCGATCTCGTCGGCTTCCTCGCAAGCCGATTCGCAGGAGGTGAGCCACTGGGTGTTGAGCGAGCCCGTGCCGCCATTGTCTGGATCGTCGCAATCCACAAGCTTCTGGCAGGCGTTCTTGCAGGCTTCGCGATCCGGGTCGCCGCAGCCCGCCAAGCCGGCGAAACAGCACGCCACCATCAGCACGATCGCACCCAGTTTGCTCGTCATCACTCTTCCTCCGTTCACCTTGGCTGCGGTTCGCCTTCCCGTCGCCGCTGGCCGGCGGCGCGACAGCGATTGTCACCCGACGGGATCAGGGCGAAACTATACCCGAGCCCGCCTTTCCGGTCAAGCTTTCGGCGTTTCAGTAAGTATAGCCGCAATCGAAAATCGGCTGGCAGCCCGCTTCGATCTCTTCGTCGGTGCAGGTGCAACTGGCCGTTTCGATGCAATTGAGGACCGGCGTATCGAAGTAGCCGGACTGCCCGCACTGCCGACGGCACTCATCGACGTAAGCACTGCTGCCGATGCAGTCGCCGACCTTGTCGCACGCATTCCTGCAGCGCTCTTCGTCGATGGCGCCGCCGCCGGCGAGGGGATCCGTCGGATCGGCCTCGTCGCCGGCATCGCCGCAGCCGACGATGTTCAGCGCACCGATCAGCAGGACGGCGCATACCACCCACACCCATTTGCGAAGCGCGGCCATATCGATCGTCTCCTTTCGTCTCGCCGTGAAATGTCCGATGCGGACACGAGCGCAAGAATGGTGCTTGGGTAGCACAATCCACCGTTTGCTGTCAAGCAATTCCCAGGGGTTGCGGTGATTTGCGCGTTCACTGCGCCTAAAAAGAGCCCCGTGCGGCGGGAATTCTGCGCCCTCCTGCACGATATTTGTCCGACGCGGCCGTCCGTATCTGCGTCAACACCTATGCTCAATAGAAAACTATTCATGAAATCATCTGGATCTCTCGTATTTTTTCTGCCATCGCTATTATCATGAAATTTTTCAACTATTTCGACTTTCATGTCAATTTGGGCTTCGGACCCTTTTTATAAGAAATATCCAAGAGTTTACAGGTAGAAAGGACGACTTTTTAATTTCGCTTTTAGCAAAATTATGGTAAACTTCGCCCCGATATGGGGAAACGCGACTGACTATCTCCTGACAGAAACGAACTATACGAATACTTGGCGGAAGGTGGAAGTTTCTCCACGGGAGGGGTCGCGCGCAGACCGAGTCACGTCGAAGGTTGTAGGGCGGTACATGACGTTGTTCCAGCAGTATCAGGCGGGGCATGATCGGGAAGTCCGACGCTCAACCCGTAGACGCACGCTGGCTACCGTTACCGTCGTCAAGGGGCCGGAATTTGAAGAAGACGCGGCCGTCACCAATTTGAGCGTTGAAGGGGCTTTCGTCCGCACGACGCAACGCTTTCCCATCGGCACCCGCTTCGTCTTCCGCATCGACCTGCCCACCAGCCGCGAGCGACCGATCCAGGTTGGGGCCGAAGTGGTTCGCGAGGACGAGGACGGTCTCGGGCTTCTGTTCGTCGATATCCAGTCGCGCGACCGCTCCCGGCTGCGCGAGTACGCCCGTTTCGCCGAAATGGACGACACCGTCGTCCGCGTCCAGCGGCGCATGGACACGCTTCTATCCGGCAACCTGCTGCCGATTTCCGACCACGAAGCTATCGAAGAGCGCCTAAAACTCGCCGCCGACCGCCGGTTGAAAGCGCTGGTCGTCGATCCGGTGCGAAACACCGAGCCGATCTGGGCCACCGTCGGTCTGGACAGCAACGGACTGAGGCTGCACGAGATGGAGCGGCCGCTGTCCGATCGCGTCCGCGCCGTCTACATCGTCGTCTTCGACGGTCCGCTGCATTTCATGTTCGAGGGCCTTCTGGCCGAGCGGGGTCCGAATCCGCTCCTGCTCGAACCGGAGCGGATGTACCACAACGAGCGCCGCGCCGGCCTGCGCAAGCCGCTGACCAACGCCTGGATGGAGTTCGAGGCGACCCACCTGGAAGACGGCATCCTGCGCCTGCCGGTCATCGACCTCAGCGAACGCGGCTGCGCGATTCGCGCCTCGAAATCGAGCCTCATCATCCCCGGCATGCGCCTGCCGCCCTTCCAGATCGAATACCAGAACACGCGGCTGACCCATCCCGGCGCGACCGTCAGGCGGCTGGCCTCGGCGGGATCGGAGGACTGGCTGGTCGGCTTGAACTTCGCCGGGGGCGCGGCCGAACGCGACGCCTTCGCCGAGATTCACTCTCGCCCCGTGAAAAACAGCATCTGGGTCAACCTGACGCGTTTCTCCTCGCTGGCCAAGCAGAAAATCCGCAGTCTCGTGCGCGTCAAAGGCGAAACGCGCCGCGATCAGGTGAACGTCGCCCGCTACAAGAACGACCGCGGCGACGGCGTCACGGCGCTTCTGGACGCCAGTTTCGATCTGCGCGAGGATCAGCCTTCCGTGGACGTCGCCGTGATCGTCGCGCCCGCCTTTTTGCGGCGCAAGGAAGTCTTCAGCCTTCTGGCCCGTACGCTCATCGACAACTTCAAGGCGCAGAAGATCAACGGCGTCGTGCTGCGCTTCGACGCCACCCACACCGTCGGCGAAAGCGAGGTCGATCCGGAACTCGAAAAGAAGGGCTGTCCCTACCTTCGCTGGACGTTCTCGCATCTCGAATCCGACATCAAAGCCAGCCTGCAGCACGTGGAGCGGCGTTTCCGGCCGAAGAAGCGCGTCGTCGTGACTTTTTCCGTCGCGGCGATGGCGGCCCGGCGCTTCATCGCCGACAACGGCCGACCGTCGGTGGACCACTGGATCGCTCCCTTCGGCTGCCCCGACGCCCAGGATATGTTTCAGAACTACCTGGCCGGCATCGACCTGTTCCAGAAATATTCGAACGGCCAGAGCGCCGAACCGTTCCTGATCTACGGCCGGCTCGCCGACCCCAATCACGTCTTTCCCGATGCGATGCGGCGCGGCATGGCCTTCCTGGATCAGGCCCGCCAGGACATGGCGCGCATCACCTGCCCCGTCACCTGGATCGTCGGCACTTACGATTACATGGTCACCCGCGAACGCGTCCGCCAGATGCTCAATGCCCCCGATGGCGGTCCGCGAAAGGTTTACGAGATGGCGTCGGGCCATGTCCTCAAAACCGGCGCGGAGGCGATCGAGTCGTTCAAGCTCATCTCCGAATCGATCTTCCGGCACATCTTCGGCCTCGACGTCGAGTCCGTCGAACCGGACATGGGCCTCTACCTCGTGCAGGACAAGGCCGAGTGGGCGCGCGTCAGCCAGGTGCGGCTCACCGACGCCGCCGCCTTCTGGTCGCGGCACCTCTTCGGCACCGGCGACGAGCGCGAAGGCTACGACGTGCTCTTGCACAATCCCGATTACGTCGCCTTCCTGCGCGAACAGGCGGCGCTCTTGGACCCGCGGCCGAGCGAACGCGTCGCCGACATCGGCTGCGGGACCGGCAATTTCAGTCTGGCGCTGCTGGACCGCTCCAGCCTGAAGGAAGCCCCGTTCTCGCTGGACTGCTTCGACCTCGTTCCCGAGGCGGTGAACGTCACGCGGCGCAAGCTGGAGAAAAAACTCGCCGAGACGCGCCTGAACGGCTCTCCGAAGCCGGCGATCACGTACAACGTGCTCGACCTGGAAACGGCGAGGCTGCAGGCGGTGCGCGAATTTCTGGAAGGCGAACTTTACAGCGTCGGCGCCCTGGCCGGCCGCCTGGAAGGGTTGCCGCACGGCACGGTGCGCAAGCTGGAGGAAGCCTACAGCCAGGAATTGCACGCCATTCTGCGCGGCAAACCCGCAACGGTCGAGGCGGTTCGCGCCATGGCTCCCGAACTCGACGAGACGGAGGCGGAACTGGTGCTGGATCTCTCCTGTCTGGCCCGCTACGTTCGCGACCAGGCGGCGCCCTCCGACTTCAAATGCACGCAGGGGCTCCCCGACGACGCCGGAACGTTGCGGCTGAAACACCTCACGGTCTCCCCCGGCCGGCGCGACGGGAGACTGCCTCTGCCCTCGGAGCGTTTCGACAAAATCGGCAGTTCGCTGGTCGTATCTTACGTTTACGACCCGCGCTCCGTCCTGAAGGAATTCCATCGCCTGCTCGTTCCCGGCGGGCGGGTGGTGCTTTCCAGCCTCAAACCGAACTTCGACGCTTCCAAAAGCTACCTGGAGGAAGCGAAAACGATCGCCGAGCGACGGGACCTCGCCCCTGAAGAGCGCCAACGCCTTCTGGACAGCCTGCGCGAATTCGCCAGTTTCGTCGGTTGCGTCATGGAACTGGAGGACGAAGGGCGGTTCAAATTTTTCTCGAAGGACGAACTCGCCGGGCTGATGCGCGAATGCGGGTTTGTCGATATTCAAACGACGGAGTCTTTCGGGCGGCCGGCGACGGCGGTTATCGCCCAGGCCAGAAAACCGGCATGATGGACGAACAGTCAACCGACAACCTGATGTCCGGCGCGCTCTTCGCCGAGCATTTTCGTCGGGAAACGACGGAGATGCTGGTCAGCCGCACGCGCTGGGCGCTCTATGCGGCGTGCCTCGTGTATCCGGGCTTCTGGTTTCTGGACCGGGTCATCTCGCCCGCGAACGCAACCTATTTCGGCCTGATCCGCCTCGCCGTCCTCGCCGGCTACCTCCTGACGCTGCTGCTCTACACCCGCCCGATCGGCCGGAAGTTCGCCACCCATCTGTCGGTTTTCGTGGTGTTCCTCTCCGCTTTCGGCATCGAGTTGATGGCGCCTTACCTGGGGGGCTTCAAGAGCGATTATTACGTCGGCATCATGATGGCGATGTTCGTCGGCGGGCTGTTCATGCCCTGGAGCGTGGCGGCCACCGTCGTCTGCGGAGTGCTCATCGTGGGCGGCTATTTCGGCCTGAACGGTCTTTACGGTTATTGGGCCACCGCCCCGCTGTCGGAAATCGCTCCGCCGTTCTTTTTCATGAGCGGCTCGTTTCTGTTCATGACCTGGGCCAACCGCGACAAGGACATCACGCGCAGGAAAGACCTCGCCCTGCGCATGCGGATGGAGAGAGCCAACGAAGACCTGAAGGCGCTGGACGAGTCCAAGACGCGCTTCTTCTCCAACGTCAGCCACGAACTGAGAAGCCCGCTGATGCTCATCCTCGGACCGATCGAACAGATGCTTTCCGAGCCGCAGCGGCCCCAGATCCGCGCCCTTCTGGAGGCGATGGACGCCAACGCCCGGCGGCTTCTGCGCCAGGTGAACACCCTGCTCGATTTCGCCAAGATGGACGCGGGCAAGCTCAAGCTGCATTACGACGGCGGCAATCTGGGCGAGGTGCTGAAAAAGCTCGTCGTGGCCGCGGCGCCGCTCGCCCAGCGGCGAGGCATCACGCTGACCATCGAGGGCGAGGAGAACCTCCCCGAGGCGCTTTTGGATTACGGCAAGGTGGAGACGATCGCCGCCAATCTCATCTCCAATGCGATCAAATTCACGCCGGAAGGCGGAAAGATCATGGTCCGCGCCGGTTCGGACGCGAATCGGTTGTGGTTCGAGGTGGAGGATACCGGTTACGGCATCCCCGAAGATCAATTGAAGTCGGTCTTCGAACGCTTCCGTCAGGTGGACGACGCCCTTTCCCGCAAGGCCGGCGGCACGGGTCTGGGCCTGGCGATGGTCAAGGAGCTTACCGAACTGCACAAAGGCCGGGTTGACGTGACCAGCGCGCTCGGCAAAGGCACGACGTTCCACATCGAACTGCCCCTCTCGCCCGATCTGGACGCGCTCGACCGCCGCCGCCAGGCCGCCGGCCGCCGTCGCGCCGATCAGATCGCCGCGACGCGCACCGACACGATGCTCGGCATGTACTACGAGGAAAAGCACAGCGAAAAGACGCTTCTCTCCGATGTCGAAGCGTCGCGCCTGGAGATTCAGGCCCGCGCGGACGGCGAACCGGAACAGAAGGCGCCCGCCGACGCGCCGCGGCTGCTCTTGGTGGAGGACAACGCCGACCTGCGCACTTTCGTCGCCCGCGCCCTGGCCAAGACCTACAACGTGTCGGCGGCCTGCGACGGTCTTGACGGCCTGGAAACGGCGAAACGCGTCCGGCCGGATCTCGTCATCACCGACGTGATGATGCCGCGCATGGACGGCTACGAGTTCTGCCGCCGCCTGCGGGAGGATCCCGCCTTCGATCAGGTGCCGGTGATCCTCGCCACGGCCGAATGGGGCACGGACAAGCTGGTCAAAGGCGTGGACGTCGGCGCGAACGACTACATTTCCAAGCCCTTCGAAATGCGCGAGTTGGAAGCGCGGATCAAGGCGCACCTGCGCGCCCGCTTCCTCGAACGCAGCCTGCAGGACCGCGACAAACGGCTCAACGCCATCGGCCGCGTGACCTCGGCGATCGTCCACGACCTGCGCAATCCGCTCAACGTCGTCTTAGGCTTCGCGCAACTGGCCCGCGAGGACGCGGCGAACCGGAACGAACAGGACATCATCGAGAACCTGGATACGGTGATCTCGGAATCCAAACGTCTCGGCCTGATGGTGGCCGAAGTGCTCGACTTCGCCAAAGGGCGCATCAGCGAGTTGTCGCTGGAGCAAGTGGAGCTCGGGCCGTTTTTGACGTCGCTCGGCTCGCTCTATCGGGACAAACTGAAAAAATCGGGCATCGCGCTCGCCGTCGATCCCGGCCATCTGAACGAATTGACGCTGTCGCTCGATCCGATGCGGACCCGCCGCGTCCTGGAAAATCTCGTGAAGAACGCCGAAGAAGCGATTCTGGAGACGCCGTACCGTCGCGGCGCGAACCATGTCTGGATCACCGTCACCAAGGAAGAACGCGCCGTCGCCGTGCGCGTCGCCGACGACGGCCCGGGCATCGCCCCGGAGGTCGCCAATACCCTCTTCGAGCCGTTCACCACGAAAAAGAAGGCGGGCACGGGGCTCGGCCTGGCCACGGCGAAGAGCCTCATGCTGGCCCAGGGCGGCGAAATCGCCGTGGAGCCGAAAGCGAAGGAAGGCGGAGCGGCGTTCATCCTCCGCTTCCCCTTCGTGACGCCCAGCGTCCAGGCGCCGGAATCCGTCGAGACCGAGTAAGCGACGTTATTTCCCCTTCCCTCCTCTTCCTCCGTTGAATATAATAGATAACTACGTCAATTTTCATCCGGGCAGGTGCAGCATGGACGAGGCGAAACGCATTCTGGTGGTCGACGACGTCGAATCGAACCGCAAGCTGCTGGTCATGAGCCTGACGCGACTGGGCTACGACGTCGATCAGGCCGACGACGGCATGGAGGCGATCGAGCACGCCCATGCGACGCCGCCCGAACTTATCATTCTCGATCTGCTCATGCCCCGCCTCGACGGCTGGGAGACGGCGCGGCGGCTGAAGGCCGACGCGGCGACGCGCAACATTCCGATCCTGGTGGTCTCGACGCATTCCGAAGTCAAAAACCGCGTCAGCGCCTTCGAAGCGGGCGCGGACGACTTCCTTTCCAAGCCCGTCGATCAGGTGGAGCTCAAGACGCGCGTCAAGTCGCTCTTGAAGGTCAAGAGCTACAACGACCACATGCTGCAGTACCAGAAGCGTCTGGAGGAGGAGGTGGCCCGGCGCACCGAGCAGTTGGAGCGGGCCTACGAGAAAATCCGCATGCAGGCGCTGGACACGATCTTCCGTCTGTCGCAGGCCGCCGAATACAAAGACGAGGACACCGGCGCGCACATCATCCGCATCGGCTACTACTCGGCGGCCATCGCCCGGCAGATGGGCCTGGCGGACGAGGAAATCGACGCCATCCTGCACGCCTCTCCGATGCACGACATCGGCAAGATCGGCATCCCCGATCACGTCCTGCTCAAACCGGGCAAGCTGACGCCGGAGGAATGGGAGGTGATGAAGCGCCACACGGTCATCGGCGCTCAGATTCTCGCCGGCTCGGATTCGGAAGTCATCGGCAAAGCCGAAGAGATCGCCCTTTCCCACCACGAACGGATCGACGGCAGCGGCTATCCCAAAGGGCTCAAGGGAGAAGCGATTCCGCTGGCGGGGCGGATCGTCGCTTTGGCCGACGTCTTCGACGCCCTGCTGTCCCGCCGGCCCTACAAGCAGCCGTTTTCGTTGGAACAGTCGCTGGGGATCATTCGCGAGATGGGCGATCAGGAAAAACTCGATCCCGACGTGACCCAGGCCTTTTTCGCCATCGAAAACGAAATCACCGCCATCCGTCGGGCGCATCCCGAAGGCGACGCCTCGCCCGCTTGAATTGGATTATTCCACCAGCCCGCCGACGATCCGCCATGCGCCGTTCTCCTTGGCGAAGCGCAGGCGTTCCTGGCCATTGAGCTGGATCTGGCCGTCCTTGTCGGCGGCGAGGATGAAATAGCGTTGCGTCGCCTCGGCGCGCTCGCCGTCCACCTTGACCTGCCGCTCGTTGATGGTGATGTCCAGCGAGGTAAAACTGGAAAGGGTGTCGCGGATGACGCGCTTGGCGTCGTCGAGCCCGCCGGCGCCGTCGGCGTAGTTGGGCGAGAGCAGCAAATAGTAAGTCCCCAGGTCGCCTTTTTCCATCGCCGCCTCGCGCCGATCGAGAACGGCTTCGATCGCCTTGGAGTCCGGGACGGCCGGCGTTCGATCGCAGGCGATAACGGAAACAAACGCGGCGAAAGCGAGAGCAAAGGCCAGAACGCGGCTAAACGTCACGGCGCGGCTCCGGCGCTCGGGGCGGGTTGAACCTTCGGCTTCGGCGGCGGCAGCGGGATGACGGCGTCGGCGTCGGGGTCCGGATCGGGATCGACGGGCAAGAGCCCCTGCTCCTCGCGGATTTTGGCCTCGCGTTCGCGCAACTCGCGGTTGTCTTCCGCTTCCTCGGCCTGGTCGGCCTTCCAGTCGGCCTCGGCCTCGTCCAGGTCGGCGAGCTTGTCGGGCACGTCCCTGGCCAGCGCCGACTCCGGCTGCGCGGCGGCCGCCCAGTTCCAGGTCGCCCTCGCCCGCTTGAACATATGGGCTTCCGTGTAGGCGCGCGCCAAAAGGGAGACGAGTTCGAGGTCCTCGGCGAGTTCGGGATATCGTTCGAACACCCCTTCCAGCCGCCCGACGGCCCCCGCCGGCTTGTCGTTCTTCAGGTAGAAGCTCGCCGCGTACACCTCGCGGTCCACCAGCCGCCGCACGCAGAGGCGGATTTTTTCCTTGGCGGTGAAGACCATGCTGCGCAGCTGGGCGTGATTGCGGCCTTCGCAGTGTTCGATTTCGATCGGCTTGAAGTCCGGCTCGAACCAGTAGCCGTCGGCCTGCTCCATCGCCAGCAGCCGCCGGAATTCGGAAAGCGCCTTCTCCGTCAGATCCTGGTCGCGCTCGTGGGCGGGCGGCATGAACCACCAGTCCTCGGCGATCTGCTCGAAATAGGATTCGCCGATGCGATATTGGGCGTAGGCGACGCAGGCGTGCGTCGGGTGGTTCTGCTGGAAGGTTTTGTAGGAATTGATGGCGTCGGCGAAGAGGTCCTGCCGAAGCTGGGTGTCGGCGAGCAAAAGCTCGGCCATTTTCGCGTAGAGCGAGTAGGAATACTTCGTCTTGACCAGCGAGAAGTATTTCTCGGCCACCTCGTAGTTCTCGTCGTCGAGGAACTTCAAGCCCTCGTTGTAGTTGAGTTCGGCGGAGTCGGGATAATCCTTGCCGACAAGCTCCTCGAAGCCCGCGCAGCCGGCGGCGGCGAACGCCGCCCAGGCCGCCAGGCCGATCAGTATCCATCGCATCGCCATGTGAGCCTCGCGAAAGGAAAATCCGGGGCCGGACTATAACCCGGAAGCCGGTCCGGGTCAAACCGGAAAGCACACCCACACTGCATCGCGAGCACCGCGGTCAAGAACACTGATCCCGAAAGTTGTCAAAGGGTTCGACCGGACGTATCGGAGCGGATTGGAGGCGACGGCGGACCAAGCAACCTGCGGCTGGCACGGCAAGCCGTCAGACAGTTTCCAATCAGCGTGATTAATTTGATTCCGCGAAGTAACATATGGTAGTAATGAATGCGGCTGTAAGTACCTCCCATGTAGAAGCGCATCCGTATCCGTGCTGAAAAACGGGCAAGTTTGCGAAGCGAACTCCCGCCCTGCTCGCAAGGGGATATATTGAGTGGAAAACTGAAAAAGAAAGGCAGTAATTCGAAAATCATCTGGACGGGATCACGACCTTCGCGAGATTGCAATCATTCGACAATTGGAATCGAGTTGAGGAGCAAAAAAATATGAAGCCCAAAGAAAACCAATTAATACAAAAAAAAACGATTTTCATCAGCAGCCGTATGGACGAACTGGCTGATGAACGACGGATCGCCTATAACGCCTGCCATGACAAGGGCCTTTGCCCGCTGATGTTCGAAACCGAACCGATCGAGGAATTGAAAAATACCCTGAATAAAATGGTCGACCGTTCTGAATTTTTCCTGGGTGTCTATTTTGCCACCATCGGAACCCACAATCGCGAGTTGGAGGACCTGACCCCTATCGAATACGAACTCGCGCGGTTTATTGCAAATCAATGCCCAACGCGGGGCTGCTGCACCGGCAAGAAACAAAGGGAGGGGGCAAAATTCCCCGACTGTTGCTTAAAAGACGTCCGGCGCTATCTGACCCTGCATAATGAAGATCTCTTTTGCCCGAGAAACGCCACGACCTCCCAAGGCGCGAAAAACAAGTCCGACAGGAAAGGCAACCCCGGCCTCCCGGAAATACCCCCTCCATGCGACCGGGCTATCAGCCTGTCAAAAGGAAAGATTTTCCTTTACTATAAAGGGTTCACTAGCGAGCAGGCCATGTCCGTACATCTCTCCACCCTTCTTCTGGGGACGCAACTTCTCGGCTTCCATCACCACGATTTCCTGACCAAATGGGAGCTTTATACCATAATCGCGAGAGATTTCAGATTCAGCAGCAAAAAAAACACTCTAGCGAAGCCATCGGAGGATTTTTTTTACCTGCACTTCAAAGGCGAAGACTATCCCGGCCAGCTTCATGTCCTTGCGGAAGCTGCCTTCAATTTGGGATTGAACATTGTGAATTTAATTCAAAGAAATTTTCGCCGTGACAATAAAGCGGAAATCCTTTTTTCCTTCAGGCCTTATCATCCCAGCGTTACTAATGGCTCCAACCCAGAGGCATATAAGGAGCTTTTTAGGGGCGCGATTGAGTCCGTGCAGAAAATAGAAGAGAAAAATCAGACAGAAAAATCCGCCGAGATATTTTCCCTGATGATCGCCGGTTTGATTAAAAGAAGCAAGGTGCACACTCCAGCCTATATCACAGAACAAAAAATCAATGTCCTATTCAAATCCAAGGAAAGGACGAAAGGATTTCTTTATGTTAGGGTGTACCACCTGGATGTGCCCGGTATCCTTGCAAGAATCACGCGGATACTTTCAGGATGGAACAAAGATGTGTTCCCTTACGTCCTGAATATTGAGCAATGCCGCATGACCTCTTTCGATGATGGCATTCCCGTGTTCAAGAAGTCCGATCAGGATAACGTGAAAAAAGTAATGAGCATCCGAAATAAATTCTTGCAGTACACGGAAATATTGCTGAGCTCCAAAGACCCCTCTATCCTAAAGATACTAAAGGGAGCGGGTACCAAAAAAAATCACCCGTCCGAGATCCTTTGTACGCTCGACAACGCACTGCGTTCCATCATCGGCGTGGAGCATGTGATGATCTCGGACGATCTCCTGAAGCAGAAAAAATTACCCCTCGCTTCTTCGGGATAGTTGAATATAACACAACTCCATCATGGCATGGCCGCTGACTGAATCGGTGAGGCGCGAACTTGCCAATCTGCCGCTTTTCAATCCCCTTGCCTTTTTGATGCAGCGTGTTAAATTGGATGGCGGGTCGCGTCATGAGACTGGCGACCCTGGAAAGGCGGCATGCTCGTGTTTGCCCTTACGTCCCGCGAGCGGGACCTCGCCTATCACCTCGGCCGGACGATCATCCCGCCGGGCCGCGTTTTTCCGCCCTTCGCCCGCGAGGTTGTGGACCGCGTCGAGCGCTTTCTGCACGAGGCCGGGCCGGCGCTGCAGCGCCCCTTCCGCGCCGGACTGTGGACCCTGGAAACGGCGGCGCTGGCCGCTCGCCGGCGCTCGATCGTGCGGCTCGCCGACGCCGAACTCTTGACGCTTCTGGACGGCTGGGCGAAAGGGGACGTCGCGCGGCGGACCCTCTTCCGCGTCGTGGCCATGGTGCTCAAGGCCAGCTATTACAACGACCCGGGCCTTTTCGCGCAGCTGGGGCAGGAATACCGCAAGCCGGCCGTCGCGGACGAACCGGCCCGCTGGCTCTCGCAGGTGACGCGCGGCCAGGACGTGCACGACGATACGGACCTGGAGGCCGACGTCGTCGTCGTCGGCACCGGCGCGGGCGGCGCGGCGGCGGCGGCCGAGCTGGCCGAACGCGGCGCCGCCGTGGTGCTCTTGGAGGAGGGCGAGTTCCATCGCCGCTCGGCGTTCAGCGGCCGGCCCTTCGAGATGCAGCGCCTGATGTACCGCCAGAAGGGGCTCGTCTTCACTTTCGGCAACACGGCGATTTTCGTTCCCGTCGGCGTCGCCGTCGGCGGCACGACGACGATCAACTCCGGCACCTGCATCCGCCCGCCGCGCAAAACGCTGCGCCGCTGGCGCGACGAATACGGCCTGACGGAATTCACGCCGCAGATGCTCGAACCCTATCTTCGGCGCGTCGAGGCCGTCTACCGCGTGACGCCGGCCGAGATGAAGCACGTCGGCAAAAACGGCGAGATCGTCGCCCGCGGCGCGCAGGCGCTCGGCTGGAGCCACGGCCCCTTGCCGCGCAACGCCCCCGACTGCGACGGCCAGGGCGTCTGCGCCTTCGGCTGCCCCACGGACGCCAAGCGCTCGACCAACGTCTCCTACGTCCCGCGCGCGCTGGAGGCGAACGCGGGGCTGTTCACCGGCACGAAGGCGGAGGAAATTCTTTTCGAGGGCCGGCGCGCCGTCGGCGTGCGGGCCCGCTCCGTCCACACCGGCAAAACGCTCACCGTCCGCGCCCGGATCGTCGTTATCGCCTGCGGCGCGTTCCACACCCCGCTTCTGCTCATGCGCCACAAGCTGGGCGACTCCTCCGGCGCGCTCGGCAAAAACCTCTCGATCCATCCCGCCGGCTGGGTCGGGGCCTTCGTCGATGAGCCGGTGAACGGGCAGAAAAGCATCCCGCAGGGCTACGTGATCGACGAATTCAAGGACGAGGGCATCGTCCTCGAAGGCGCCTGGCTGCCGATGGACGTCGCGGCGCTCATCAATCCGCACATCGGCTGGCGCTTGCAGAGGGACATGGAGAGTTTCGACCGGCTGGCGACCTTCGGCCTGATGGTCCAGGACACGTCGCGCGGCGCGGTGCGGCCGGGGGCGGAGGGCGAGCCGTTCATCACCTACTGGCTCAACCGGGAGGACGTGCGGCGCATCCGGCGCGGCGCGGAACTGCTCTGCCGCGTCTATCTCGCCGCCGGGGCGCGCGAGATCGTCGCGCCGATCCACGGCTGGAAGCCGGTTCGCTCGCTGCGCGATCTGGACGAAAACCGCCGGCGCTCCGTCCACGCCTGGGACCTGGACATCAGCGCCTATCATCCGCTCGGCACCTGCATGATGGGCGGCGACCGGAAAAAATACGTAACCAACCCCTACGGCGAACTCTACGACGCCGAGAATCTCTTCATCTGCGACGGTTCGGTCGTGCCGCCCGGCCTGGGCGTCAACCCGCAGATCACCATCTCCGCTTTGGCGACGCGCACCGCCGACTACATCGCCGACCGGCTGCAGCGGGTGGGGGAGCTGTAGCGGCCATCGTACAGGTCGCGATTGCCGTGCTTTTGCCTTCGTTGGAGCAGGCGTCCACGCCTGCTCCTGAACATTTCGGAGCAGGTCTGGAGACCTGCTCCATCGAAAGAAATGTAATGGAGGTTGATATGTCGATCACAAATAAAAGCCATGCAGTTTTTTTCATGCTGGCCGTGCTACTGCTCCTCGCCGCCTGCGGCGAAAACTCCAAGGACAAGGAATTGACGCCCCCCGAGCTTTGCCGGCAAGACATCGACGCACAATGCTGCGCCCAGGAGGATTGCAACACGGGCGAGCTTTGCGACTTCACTTATATCTGCTCGCCCGCGCCGGATGACGAAATCATCTGTTCGGACGGCTCGGGCAGCCGGACCTGCCTTGCGACCTGCGACGATGAGGCGTCCTGCGCCGAGGGCGAAGTTTGTCTGGAGCAGGAATTTTTCTTCGGCAGCGACGCCGGAGAAGCGCGAAAGGTCTGCCTCATGAGTTGCGACGCCGCCACAACCTGCCGCGAACCGCTAAGTTGTCAGGAAACCGAAATCCTCTCCGGCCCGCAGGTAGGGGAGAAGGCAAAGGTGTGCAGGTAGGGAGGATCAACACTATTGTTCAGTTCGCCCCCGTTCCGCACTCCTCCTGGATGTCGGCGCAGGGTGTACTATTGAGACAATCGGCCACGTCCTCGGCGATCTTATCAACGTCCTCGCAGGCATCCCGGCAGGAACTCATCCAGTGCTCGTTGAGCGAACCTGTCCCGCCGTTTTCGAAATCGTCGCAATCCACAAGTTTCTGGCAGGCATCCTTGCAAACTGTTTTGAGGTAGGAAGCTTCGTCTTCCTCCGCCGAACCACAGCCCTCATCGTCGGCGCAATCGGAATTGCTGCTGCAAGCGAAAGCAAGAACCGCAACCAATCCGAAAGCCAATATCGGCAGCCACTGTTTTCGCACGATCTGCCTCCTTTACATTAAGGGCACAAGTTCCTTGCACGATCCAGATTGAACTTCCACCGCCGCATGTTGATTGGATTCGATAAGCAACACATAGCACAGGTTTTTCCCGCCGACAAGAGAGGCATCGGATCGGAAGGGTGAATTAAAATATTCCGTTGTCGGCGCGTCGTCGCATGCCGCGCTCGCCTTCGCCCCTGCGCCCGGTCGTGCTATAGTACGCGATGCGAAACGGAGCGGCCATGCAGCGGAACGCCTTCAAACTGACTTCGACCTTCCAGCCCACGGGCGACCAGCCGGCGGCGATCACCGAACTCACCGAGGGCGTGCTCAAGGGCGACAAGCACCAGGTCCTGCTCGGCGTCACCGGCTCCGGCAAGACCTTCACCATGGCCAACGTCATCGCCAACGCCGGCCGGCCGGCGCTGATCCTGGCCCACAACAAGACGCTCGCCGCGCAGCTCTACACCGAGTTCAAGGAGCTTTTCCCCGAGAACGCCGTCGAATACTTCGTCAGCTACTACGACTTCTACCAGCCGGAAGCCTACATCCCGCGCTCGGACACCTACATCGACAAGGAGTCGATGATCAACGACGAGATCGACCGCATGCGCCTCTCCGCCACCCGCAGCCTGTTCGAGCGCAACGACGTGGTGATCGTCGCCTCCGTCTCCTGCATCTACGGCCTGGGCTCGGCCGAGGCCTACTACGGCACGCTCGTTTTCCTGGAGGACGGCGCGCGCGCCGACCGCGACAAGATCATCCGCAAGCTGATCGAGATCCAGTACGAGCGCAACGAGATCGATTTCCACCGCGGGACCTTCCGCGTGCGCGGCGACGTGCTCGAAATTTTCCCCGCCTACGAGGACACGCAGGCGCTGCGCATCGAATTCTGGGGCGACGAGATCGCCGGCATCGCCGAGTTCGATCCGCTGCGCGGCAAGACCTTGCGCAAGCTGCCGAAGACCGCCATCTACCCCGCCACGCACTACGTCGTCACCGACGAGAACCGCAAACAGGCGATGGACTCGATCCGCGAGGAACTGCGCGAACGGCTGTCCTTCTTCCGCCGCGAGGGCAAGCTCCTGGAGGCGCAGCGGCTGGAGCAGCGGACGATGTTCGATCTGGAGATGATCGAACAGCTCGGTTACTGCTCCGGCATCGAGAACTACTCGCGCCACCTCACGGGCCGCCAGCCCGGCGAGCCGCCGCCCTGCCTGTTGGACTTCTTCCCCAAGAACTGGCTCCTGTTCGTCGATGAGTCGCACGCCTCGTTGCCGCAGGTGGGCGGGATGTATCGCGGCGACCGCTCGCGCAAGGAAACGCTCGTCGAGTACGGCTTCCGCCTCCCCTCGGCGCTCGACAACCGGCCGCTGAAGTACGAGGAGTTCGAGGAACGACTCAACCAGGTGGTTTACGTCTCGGCGACGCCGGCCGACGAGGAGTTGAAGAAGACGAAGGGCGTCTTCGTGGAGCAGGTGATCCGCCCGACGGGGCTCATCGATCCGAAGCTGGACGTCCGCCCGGCGGCGACGCAGGTGGACGACCTTCTGGACGAACTGCGCCGGCGCACGGAGAAAGGCCAGCGGGCGCTGGTGACGACGCTCACCAAGCGCATGGCCGAGGAACTGGTGGACTACTACACCGACCTCGGGTTGAAGGTGCGCTATCTGCATTCCGACATCAAGACCATCGAGCGGATGCGCATCCTGCGCGACCTGCGCCTGGGCGAGTTCGACGCGCTGATCGGCGTCAACCTCCTGCGCGAGGGCCTGGACATCCCCGAGTGCTCGCTGGTGGCGATCCTCGATGCCGACAAGGAAGGCTTTTTGCGCTCCGAGCGCTCGCTGATCCAGACCATCGGCCGCGCCGCGCGGCATGTCGAGGGAACGGCGATCCTCTACGCCGACCGGATCACCGACTCGATGCGCCGCGCCATCGCCGAAACGGAGCGCCGCCGCGCCAAGCAGCTTGCCTACAACGCCGCGCACGAGATCACGCCGCGCTCGATTGTCAAGGCGATCAGCGCCCACGGCATCTACGCCGAGGGGGATTATCTCAACGCGCGAAAATTGGAGGAGGAGGTCGGCCCGGCGGCGATGGGTCCGGAGGAGGCGCAGAAGCGGATCAAGAAGCTGGAGGCGGAGATGCTGCGCGCCGCCGAGCGGCTGCAGTTCGAGGAGGCCGCCCGCCTGCGCGATCTTCTGAAAGAGATGAAGAAGCGGGACCTGTTCGAGGAGCGGGCGAGGCGAGGATAAAGAGCGTCGCCGCTTGCCCTCAGACCAATCGACGATCCAACGAGCAACCTACCCTATGAGGTGGAATGCGCCGCCGCGCCGGCCTTACTGGAACTTGACCATGTTGTAGCGCTTGGCCAGATCCTGGCGTCGCTCTTGAGGCAGGGAAGTGATGTAGGCCTTCCAGCCCGGGCACCAGTTGGCGTGCCAGCGCCAGAGGCGGCCCAGAAAAGATTTCGGCTTGGCGTCGTATTTCGCCCGCCATTTGCAGTGTTCGCAGCTTGCCTCGGCCATGGTTTTTCCTCGCAGCGGTGAATGGGGCGTTGCTTTATGTGTCCAAATTTCCAAGCTCAAAAGTAGGATGGGCAATTGTTTTGCCCATCATTTAGCTATTTTTCGCGTCTTTTCTTTGTCTGATGTCCATTTGCGCTTTGGGCGACAAATATCCCCCGCATCCATGAACATTACCGGGGAACCACTCAACATATGTCCTAGTGTTGTCATATTTGCTTCTGACCTCCGACTGAAAACTGCTATGTTTTTCAAGATCGCTCAAAAAGCGAGAAATTATATCGTCTTTGCTATCATGTGGCGATTGGTAGTATTTTTTCGGCCAAGCCAAACACCAAAGGGTTTCAGCTTGAACTTTATTGTTTTTCTTAACTGGCACATTTGGATATTTAACAAACGCTGGAGGATTTTCTGGAATTTGGTCTTGCAGTGGTCGTCCAGCAACAAGACGATCGATTTTTAGACCAAGACGCGGTGCCGCAACAATGCCAAGCCAATCTGCAGCTTCATAATAAGTTGCAACTTCGATTATTGCATCCCCGAGAAAAATCGAGTATGGTCCGCTTCTTTGCACGTATTTTCCATATGTCAATGCTCCCCGCAGAGGGATTGGAAATGTCATATGGCTGAAAGATCTATAAAAGAACTCCTTTAGCCACTCGGAAAAACTATGTTTAATGCGCAGTTGTTTATCTGACGAAGGTTGGTCGAATGGCCAGCAAAACAATACCGTATCGCCAAACATTTCTATTTCGGGAATGATCTCAGGGTGATCTGCTTCCTCGAAATGCTTATACGTCCCATCAATTATTTCCACCACCCCATTTATTAATTGTGCTGACCTGTCATTTGATAGTTCTCGGGTTCCCAGTACATCTAGCATTGCTACAAAGCCTTCCTTTTCAAGGACTTCATAAGGCTGTTTGTCCACAGACTCCTCCCCTTTCGATAAAAGACAGATCTCCTATTACCATGGAGTTCAACAAAAACAGCATAGTCGCAATTATTTTTCCCATCATCTATTCATGACCAATATCTCCATGAGCCTCAAAATCGAAAACCTGCTCATCTCCATCATAATATCTGAGCCTCAAGTATTTATGGTAAGTTGACCAAGGCCATTGGCTCACGCGTTCAACCAAGCCATGCTTGACCGGATTCCAATGAATATAATCAAAATGACGGACCAGATCGCCTTCATTCCGGATGCAATGCTCCCAGAATCTTCTTTGCCAAATCCCCAATTCTCTCTTCTTCGTCAGGGAATCACGGAAATCGCCATCAGCTTCCAGGCGGCTCTTGACGAGATAGGAGTAATTTTTCTTTATCAAACGCCAACGGGTCGAAAAATCACGGTCGCCTTCCGGCAATTTCCAGATGCAATGCAAATGGTCGGGCAAAAGCACCCACGCCACGATGCCGAAAGGATAACTTTTTGGGGTGTGCTTGATTGCTCGACCGAGGCATTCCCGGCTATAGGAGTCGCACAGGAAACCCTTTCTTTCATGGGTTACAACCGTGAAAAAATACGTTCCCCCATCCACGTAATATCGTCGAAGGTCTCTCATGTTAGGCTGAATTATACATCAAAAAGACGATGGACAACCCAGGATGGGCAAAACAATTGCCCATCCTACCTCTTGCCTCGGTCATGGTTTTTTTCTCCTCCAAAGGATGGGCATTTTTCATGCCCATCATTCCCAGGATTTGGCCAAAGTGATGGGCAAAACAATTGCCCATCCTACCTCTTCCCGCGTCTCGCCGGCGCCGCCTTGCCTTTCGGCCGCTTGGCGGCGACGGTCCGCGCCAGCTTCGGCTTGAGGTATTGACCCGTGTAGGATTTGGCGTTGGCGGCCACGTCCTCCGGCGCGCCCTCGGCGACGAGCCGCCCGCCGCCGTCGCCGCCCTCGGGGCCCAGGTCGATGATCCAGTCGGCCGTCTTGATGACGTCCAGGTTGTGCTCGATGACGATCACCGTGTTGCCGCCGTCCACGAGCTGCGACAACACCTCCAGGAGCTTGTTGATGTCGTCGAAGTGCAGACCGGTGGTCGGCTCGTCGAGGATGTAAAGCGTCCGGCCCGTGGAGCGGCGCGACAATTCGCGCGCCAGCTTGATGCGCTGCGCCTCGCCGCCGGAGAGCGTCGTCGCCGGCTGGCCCACGCCGATGTAACCCAGGCCCACCTCGCGCAGCGTGGCCAGCTTGCCGCGGATCGCCGGGACGTGCTCGAAGAAGTCGTGCGCCTGGCTCACCGTCATGTTGAGCACGTCGGAAATGCTCTTGCCCTTGTAATGGATCTCCAGCGTCTCGCGGTTGTAGCGCTTCCCGCCGCACTGCTCGCACTCGACGTAGATGTCGGGGAGGAAATGCATCTCGATCTTGATGACGCCCGCCCCCTCGCAGGCCTCGCAGCGCCCGCCCTTGACGTTAAAGGAGAAGCGTCCCGGCTGGTAGCCGCGCGCCCGCGCCTCGGGCAGGGCCGTGAACAGATCGCGGATCGGCGCGAACAGTCCCGTGTAGGTGGCCGGGTTGCTGCGCGGCGTGCGGCCGATCGGCGACTGGTCGATGGCGATCACCTTGTCGATGTGGGCGTCGCCCTCGATCGCGTCGCAGCGGTCGAATTTTTTCTTGCGCCTGAATTTGAGTTCGATGGAGGGCAGGAGCGTGTCGATCACCAAGGACGACTTGCCAGAACCGGAGACGCCGGTGACGCAGATGAAGGTCCCCAGCGGGAAGCCGACGTCGATCTGTTTCAGGTTGTTGGCGCGCGCCCCGCGCACGACGAGCGCCTTGCCGTTGCCCTTGCGGCGCGCCGCCGGCAGCGGAATCGCCAGTTCGCCCGAAAGATAACGGCCGGTGAGCGAGGCGTGGCTGGCCTTGATTTCGGCGGGCGTCCCCTGGGCCACGACCTCGCCGCCCTGCTGGCCCGCGCCGGGCCCCATGTCCACCACATGGTCGGCGGCCAGGATCGTGTCCTCGTCGTGCTCGACGACGATCACCGTGTTGCCCTGGTCGCGCAGGTGGAAGAGCGTGGACAGAAGGCGGTTGTTGTCGCGCTGGTGCAGGCCGATGGAGGGCTCGTCGAGTATGTAAAGCACGCCCACCAGGGACGAGCCGATCTGCGTCGCGAGCCGGATGCGCTGGTTTTCGCCGCCGGAGAGCGAGCCGGCGCTGCGGTCGAGCGAGAGATAATCGAGGCCCACGTCGTGCAGGAAGCCCAAACGGGCGCGGATCTCCTTGAGCAGCCGCTCGACGATTATCCGCTCGCGCTCGGTCAGCGTCAGGGCGTTGAAGAAATTGAGGCACTGGGCGACGGTGAGGCGCGTCAGCTCGATGATGTTCTTGCCTTCGACGAAGATGTGCAGCACTTCCGGGCGCAGCCGCCGCCCCTCGCAGGTGGGGCAGAGGCGGTAGTTCATGTAGCGTTCCAGATCCTCGCGGATATAGTCGGACTGCGTCTCCCGATAGCGCCGCTCCAGGTTGTTGAGCACGCCTTCGAAGGGCCGCGAGTAGCTGTAGAGCCGGCCGCCGTTCTCCTCGTCCTCGTACTTGAAATGGATCGACTTCGCGCCCGTGCCGTGGAAAATCGCCTCCTGCACCTTTTTCGGCAGATCGCGGAAGGGGACGCGCATCGAACCGCCGAAGGTCTTCACCACCGATTCGAGCCAGAAGTTGTAGATATAGCCGCTCTTCGAATTCCACGGGGCGACCGCGCCGTCGGCGAGCGAGAGCGAATCGTCGGGAACCACCAGCTCCGGATCGAAGTACATCTTCATCCCCAGACCGTGGCAGTCGGGGCACGCGCCGTAGGGGTTGTTGAAGGAGAACAGGCGCGGCGAAATCTCCGGGTAGCCGATGCCGCATTTGACGCAGCCGAAGCGTTCGGAGAACGGCGTCCGCTCGCCCTTGTCCGTCTCCACGGCGGCGTGGCCCTCGGCGAGCTTCAGGGCGAGTTCCAGACCCTCGGCGAGACGGTTCTGGATGCCGTCCTTCACCACCAGCCGGTCGATCAGGACGTCGATGTCGTGCTTCTTCTTGCGGTCGAGGTCGGGTTCCTCTTCCGAGAGATCGAACAGCTTGCCGTCGATGCGCACGCGCAAGTGGCCTTCTTTGCGCCAGCGCTCGAATTCCTTCTTGTATTCGCCCTTGCGGCCGCGCACCACGGGGGCCAGAAGCAGAATGCGCGTCCCTTCCGACATCCGCAGGATCTGGTCGGCCATCTGCTGCACGGTCAGCTTCTCGATCGGCTTGCCGCATTGGTAGCAGTGCGGCCGGCCGACGCGGGCGTAAAGCAGGCGGAAATGGTCGTAGATCTCGGTGACGGTGGCGACGGTGGAGCGCGGGTTTTTCGCGCCGGTTTTCTGTTCGATGGAGATCGCCGGCGAAAGCCCCTCGATCGTGTCCACGTCGGGCTTGTTCATCTGCTCCAGAAATTGCCGCGCGTAGGCGGAGAGCGATTCCACGTAGCGCCGCTGCCCCTCGGCGTAGATCGTATCGAAAGCCAAGGACGACTTGCCCGAGCCGGACAGTCCGGTGATGACGATGAGCGCGTCGCGCGGCAGATCGAGGTTGACGTCCTTCAGATTGTGCTCGCGCGCGCCGCGAATGCTGATGAAGTCCTGCGACATGGGAAAGCTCGCCGCGACGGAGCGGATCAGCCGGCGCTGGGAGCCGGCGCGCCGCCGGCCTCGGTCGCCTGCCGCCGATTGGCCACCAGTTCGGCGGCCAGCCGGATCGCCCTGGCCATCGCGCCGTCCGAGGCGTAGCCCTTGCCGGCGATGCTGTAGGCCGTGCCGTGGTCGGGGGACGTGCGGATGAAGGGCAGCCCCAGCGTGATGTTGACGCCGAAGCCCGGATCGATCAGACGGAAGGGAACGAGACTCTGATCGTGGTACATGCAGACGACGGCGTCGAACTCGCCGTCCCTGGCGCGCACGAACACCTTCTCGGCCGGATAGGGCCCCACGGCGACGACGCCTTCGGCCTTGGCGCGGGCCAGCGCGGGGACAAGGATCGTTTGTTCCTCTTCGCCGAACAGTCCGCCCTGGCCGGCGTGGGGGTTGAGCCCGCAGACGGCGAGGCGCGGTTCGGCGATGCCGAGGTCGCGCACCAGGGCTTCGTAGGTGAGACGGATCGCGGCGTAAACGCGCTCCTCGGTGAGCGCGCAGGGAATGTCTTTCAGCGGGATGTGGCTGGTGACGCGGGTGACCCGCAGCTTGTCGCCGACGAGCATCACCGCCGTGTGCTTCGTCTTCGTATAGTCCTTGAGCATTTCGGTATGGCCGGAAAAGGCGTAGCCGGCCTGATCGAGCATGGCCTTGTTGATCGGGCTGGTGACGATCGCCTGCACGCGCCCCGCCTCGGCGAGTTCGGCGGCCTTGACGATGTAGAAGGTGCTGATGAGGCCGAGATCGACGCGCGACTCGCCGAAGCGGAAGTCGTCGATGTTGATCGAGGAATAAGAGACCACGTTGACCGCGCCGGCTTCGGCCTTCTCCACCGTCGGGACGACGTTGACCGCCACCGGACCGCCGGCGACCAGGCGCGCCTTGGCGAGCACGCCGGCGTCGCCCAGCACCACGGGAATGCACGTCTCGTGCACCTCGCGGCGCGCGAGCGCCTTGACGACGATCTCCGGGCCGATCCCGGCGGGATCGCCCATCGTGATCGCGATGAGCGGCAACGACGCGGTCATGGGGCGCCTTTCTCCTCCGGAGGGGCGACGTCCTTCGGCGGGCGGTCGAGCTTCACATCCACATAAGCCTTCTGGCGCAGCTGCTTCAGCCACGTCGCCATCTCGCGGTTCATCTCCTGCTGGCGCAGTTTCTCGCGCAACTCCTCGCGCGCCTCCTCGAACGTGCGGCTGGGCACGGGGCGCTTGTCGGCCAGCAGGATAACGTGGAAGCCGAAGGGCGTCCTCACGACGGGCGAGACCTCGCCCACCTTGAGCGCGACGACGGCGTCCTCGAACTCCTTCATCATCACGCCTTCGCGGAAGTAGCCCAGGTCGCCGCCGAACGAGGCGTTGGGAGCCTCGGACGTCTCGCGGGCGACGGCGGCGAAACCCTCGCCGGCCAGCACGCGGGTTCGCGCCGCTTCGGCTTTCTCCCGCTGCTGCCCTTCCTTCTCCGGCGGATCGTCCTTCGTCACGCGGAAAAGAACGTGGCTGGCGCGGTATTCGTATTCCTCGCCGGACATCGCCTGCTCCTTCTCCCAGGCGCTCCGCACCTCCTCGTCGGAGATTTTCACCTTGTTGCCGAAGCGGGCGGAGATGAACTGCCACTTGCGCAGTTCCTTGGCGATGTTGTCGCGGTATTCCTGATAGTCGATGCCCTGCCGGCTGAGCGCCATCCGGAACGTCTCCTTGTCGGAGATGCGGTTCTGCGTCATCACGCGTTCGATGGCTTCGTCGATTTCGCGATCGGAGACCTTGATGCCGAGTTCCTTCAGCTGCTGTTCCAGCAGCCGATCCTCGATCAGGCTGTCCAGGACCTTGCGGTACACTTCCTGCTGCCGGGCGGTGCGCTGCTCGGGATCGCGGATGCCGACGATCATCGCCTGCCAGGTCTGGGCGGCGGCGACCACGTCGGAATACAGGATGATCTCGTCGTTGACGACGGCGGCGATGCGCTCGACCATCTCGGCCAGAGCGGGCTGGACGAACGCCGCGGCGACCAGAATACCGGCGGCCAGAGCGGACGCAGCGCGGAAGCGGCGGGGAGGGAACGTCATGGCTTTTCCTGCGGCGGCGCGGCCTGCCAGTTGGGATTGATCTGAACTTTGTGGCGCTTCTTCAACACCTCGACCAGCGCCTCTTCCGCTTCGCGTTTTTTTCGGCCGAAAACCATGCGTTCCAGCTTGGCGCGCACTTCCTCCAATTTCGGCGTCGCGGGCGGCCGGTAGTCGGTGAGATAGAAAACATGGTAGCCGTACTGGCTTTGCACCGGCTTGGCGAATTCGTTGCGCGGCAGTTGAAACACGAGATCGCGAAACGGCTCGGGAAGCTGGCCGCGGTGAACGAAACCCAGGTCGCCGCCGAATTCGCGCTCGGGCGTCGTCGATATTTCGCGGGCGACCTTGTGAAACGGCTCGCCCTTCCAGAGCCGAATGCGCGCCGCGTCGGCTTCCGCCTCGGTCGCCACGACGATCTGCCGAACGCGGATCTGCTCGGGCCGCGCCAGCTGATCCTGGGAGGCTTCGTATTCGGCCTTGATCTCCTCCTCCTTGACGAGGATGCGCGAGTAAACTTCGCGCTGCAGAAGCCTCTCCATGATCATCTGACCGGCCAGATCGAGCTTGAGTTCCTCTTCCGTGCGGCCGGCCGGCAGGGCCAGCTCGGGAACGCCGTCCTTGATGCCGCCGTAAAATTCGCCGTAGCGCTCCTCCACTTCTTCGGGAGCGACGACGACCGAGCGGCGCTTGGCTTCCAGAAGCAACAGGCGCTGGCGGATCAGATCGTCGAGCAGAGCGCGGCGGAAGGCGGCGTAATCGCCGCCGGAGGGGTCGGGCGCAAAATCGCCCGCGGCGGCTTTCCTCATCTCGCGAGCCAGATCGGCCTCGAAGACCGTCTCGTCGCCGACCTTGGCCACCCAGTCCGGCACATCCTCGTCCGCCTGGGTCTGGCAGGCGAAGGCCGTCGCCGCGAGGGCGAAGGCCGAAGCCAAGACGATCGAATAAAGCCTCATCCCGATTGCGCCGCCTCTCCCGCGCCGATGGTTACGGGCGGCCTTCTTCAGGCGGCGCGTTTTGAGGATCCGGAGTCGGCGCCGCCGGCGGCGGGGCGTTCGGATCGGCGGAGGCCGGCGGCGCGGACGGCGCGCCCTCGCCTTCGCCTTTCGAACCCGGCACTTCGTAACCGTTCAGCACGTTCTCGTTGACCGTGATCGCGGCGTTCTTGCGCAGGTTTTCCAGAAATTGCTCGTAGTTCTGGGTCCGGGTGTCCTTGTAGATGCGGTGCTGGATCTGGCCGCGCACCTGCTCGAAGGTGCGGTTGATCGCATCGCGCTTGCCGGTCAGACGGACGATATGGTAACCGAGCGGCGTTTTGATGGGGCCGCCGATGTCGTTGACGTTATCCAACGCGAAGACGGCGCTGGAAAGCGCTTTGTCCATCGGACCGCCCTCTTCGGAGCTGGAAAAATAACCGAGATCGCCGCCGCGTCCCTTGGTGGCGTCGTCGTCGCTGTACTGCTGCGCCAGGGTGCGGAAACCGTTGGGATTGGTTTTCTTCTCCTGGGCTTCGCGCAGGATCTGCCGGGCCTTTTTCTCCACCTTGGCCCAGTCGGCGGCCGGCGCGCCTTCCGCCACTTTCAGCAGGATGTGGCTGGCGCGGCGCATCGCGGGCTTCTGGTATTCGTCCTTGTGCTCGTCGTAGTATTTCTGCAGTTCGGCCTCGGGGATGTCGTCGCGTTTCGCCGTATCCTCGAACTCCGTGCGCATCAGTTTCTGCGTCATCACCTGCTTCGCCGACTGGATCACTTCCGGATCCTTGTCGTAGCCCTTCTTGATCGCTTCCTGGGCCAGCAGTTCGAAACGAATGATGTTGTCGAGGAATTCCTTCTTCTTGTCGAGCGAGCCGTAGCGGGCGCGGATGTAGGGGCTCTGCTTTTCCATCCGCTCCTTATAGTCGCTCAGATAGATGTTGACGCCGTTGATGCTGGCCACCACGTCGCCCGAGCCGGACGACTGCGTCCACGGCGCGCCGGAACCGCTGGGCGGGCAGGAATGACTGCCGCCGGCCGCCTGGCCGCCGCCCTGGCCGCAGCCGAGGGCGACGAACATCGAAAAAATCGCTACCGCTCCGATCCAGATCGTCAGGTTTTTCATCGCTTTCCCTCCGAAACAATAAAACCTTAGCGTTTACAGTTAGTTGCGTTACAACTGGGCATTGCTACCATATTCGATCAGCTTGTGCAAGTGGTTTTTCGCCGCGGCGATGGGGTTTTCCAGCTCATGATCGCGCAAGCGGCGGATCAGTTTCATGTCGGGCGTGAACTTCCAGACCCCGCCCGGCTCCATGGCCAGACGGATGGGCGCTTCGGGCGGCAGGGTGCAATGCTCGCCGAGCGAGAAGGAAACGCGCCCGGGGGCGAGATCGAGGCCGGCCGCGTTGAGGCGGCGCAACAGAATCTTGAGTTCGATGGCCTGGGCGAGATTCCGCACTTCCCTGGGCGGCCGGCCGAAGCGGTCCTCAATCTCCTCCAAGAGCGCGAACAGCTCCTCCTCCTGCCGCACGCCGGACAGCCGCTTGTAGAGTTGCAGCCGCTGCGCCTGGTCGGGGACGTAGTCGTCGGGGAGGAAGGCGGGCAAATACAGGTTGATCTGCGGCTCCACCTCGGCGGCCTTGCGTTCGCCCTTCAGTTCCTGAACGACTTCCTCGATCAACTGCAAGTACAGATCGAGGCCGATGGCGGCGATGTGGCCGGACTGCTGCTTGCCCAGCAGGTTGCCCGCGCCGCGAATTTCCATGTCGTGCGAGGCGATGCGGAAGCCCGAGCCGAGTTCCGTAAAGCGCATCAGGGCGGCGAGGCGGCGCTGGGCGTCGCGCGTCAGGTTGGTGGGCGAGGGAACCAGCAGGTAGCAGTAGGCGCGGGACTTGCCGCGTCCGACGCGCCCGCGAAGCTGATAAAGCTGCGCCAGGCCGAAAGTGTCGGCGCGGTTGACGATCATCGTATTGACGGCCGGGATGTCGATGCCGGATTCGATGATCGTCGTGCAGACCAGCACGTTCGTTTTCTGCTGCACGAAATCGACCATCACCTCCTCGAGCTGGTGCTCGCCCATCTGGCCGTGGCCGACGGCGACGCGCGCCTGGGGCACGAGGCGCTTGACGAGGCTGGCCATCGCGCCGATCGACTGCACGCGGTTGTGGACCACGTACACCTGGCCGCCGCGCGACAGCTCCGCCGCGATCGCCTCGCGGATCGCGTCCTCGTCGAACTTTGAGACGAAGGTGCGGATGGCGAGGCGGTCGGTGGGCGGCGTCTGGATGATGGAGATGTCGCGCACGCCGGAGAAGGCCATGTTCAGCGTGCGCGGGATCGGCGTGGCGGTGAGCGTCAGGCAGTCCACCGTGCTCGCCAACTGCTTGATCTTCTCCTTGTGCGTCACGCCGAAACGGTGCTCCTCATCGACGACCAGCAGCCCCAGGTCGGCGAACTGCACGTCCTTGGAGAGCAGCCGGTGCGTGCCGATGAGGATGTCCAGGCGGTGCGACTTCGCCCGCTCCAGCGCCGCCTTGATCTGCTCCGGCGTCTTGAAGCGCGAGACCATCTCCACCGACACCGGATAGCCGGCGAAACGCTCCTTGAAGGTCTGCTCGTGCTGCAGCGCCAGCACCGTCGTCGGCACGAGCACGGCCACCTGCTTCTTGTCGAGCACCGCCTTCATCGCGGCGCGCATCGCCACTTCCGTCTTGCCGAAACCGACGTCGCCGCAGACGAGCCGGTCCATCGGCCGGCGGCGCTGCATGTCGGCGATCGTTTCCTTGATGGCGCGCTCCTGGTCGGGCGTCTCCTCGAAGGCGAAGGCGGCCTCGAACTCGCGGAAATAGGCGTCGGGCGAGGAGAAGGCGAAGCCTTCGTACACCTGCCGGGCGGCGTAGAGCTTCAAGAGTTCCTCGGCCATTTCCCAGATCGCCGCCTTGACCCTGGCCTTCAAGGAGGCCCAGCGCGAGCCGCCCAGCCGGTCGAGGCGCGGTATCGCGCCCTCGCCCGAGGCGTAGCGCTGGATCTTCTCCAGTTGCGTGACCGGCAGGTAGAGTTTGTCGTTTCCCAGGTATTCGATCAGCAGAAAATCGCCCGCCGCGCCGCCGGCGCTCATGCTCACCAGACCGCGATAGACGCCGACGCCGAACTCGACGTGGACCAGGAAATCGCCTTCCTGGATCTCCTCCAACGAGGAGAGAAAGGCCTCCTTGTCGAAGGCGACGCGACGCGGGCGCCGATCCTGGCGCTGGCCGAAGATTTCCTCCTCGGCGATGAACACCATGCGCTCGACCGGCCAGATCTGGCCGCGCGCCAGCGCCCCCGGAACCAGCCTCACTTCCGGGATGGAGAGGCCGTGCAGCTTCTCCCAGATGACGGGGAACGGCTCGCTCCAGAGCGAGGTCCGCAGACCGTGGGGCTCCAGCAGATCCTGGAGGCGGCGCAGCTGCGTCTCCGTATGGGCCGTGAGAAAGACGCGCCAGCCTTCGCCCGTCCAGGAGCGCAGCCGCTCGACGAGCGGATCGAGCACTTCCGCGCGGCCGCGCCGCTGGTGCAGTTCCTGACGCAGCGCCTCGTGATCGTCCCAGGCGAAGCGCGCCGTCGTTTCGGGCGGGGTTGGCGCGCCCGCTTTCGTTTCGCCGTCGCCGCCGGCGATGCGCAGGCCGTGGAAGCGGATCGGCTTCTGCCGTTCCAGCCGCCGCCGCAATTCGTCGGGATGGACGAATGCCGCCTCGACCGGGACGACCGGTTCGCCGGCCTCCTGCCGCTCGGCGCAGGCTTCGGCGAGCCGCAGCCATTCGCGCTGCGAAAGTTCTTCGAGCAGCGCCGGGCCGTCCAGGACGAGCCGCGTCGCGCTCGACAGATAGGCGAAGAGCGGCGCGAGTTCGTCATAGAAGAGCGGCAGGTAGGGTTCGAGCGCGGTGGAATAGAGCCCCTGCTCCAAGTCGATGAGCATCGCCTGGCGGCGGCGGTCCATCGCTCCGGCGTCAATAGCCAGGCTGTAGAGCCGGTCGCGGCCGCGCGTCCGGACCTCCTTGGACAGCACGATCTCGCGCGTCGGGATGAGGTAGGCTTCCTCCAGCTTGGCCAGCGATTTCTGCGAGGCGGGATCGAAGAGGCGGATCGATTCGAGCGTGTCGCCGAAGAAATCGAGGCGCAGGGGCTGGCGATAGAGCGGCGAGAAGACGTCGACGATGCCGCCGCGCACGGCGAAGGAGCCGGGGTCCTCCACCAGCGGCGCGGAGGTGTAGCCGCCCTCGGCCAGATGGCGCAGCACTTCCTCGCGCGAGACGTCCACGCCCGAGAGCAGATAATCGGAATGGGCCAACAACGCACTCTTGGGAATGTAGCGGCGCAGGAGGCCCCAGAGGCTGGTGATGGCGATGGGCGGCCGGAAAGGCTGAGAGAGCGCATAGAGGGTGGAGACCATCTCCATCCGGCGAGTCGGGTCGGGCAAGAGCTTGCCGCCGTCGTAGGGCGAGGTCTCGCTCGGCAGGAGCGTAACGACCTGGCGCTGGCCGATGAAGTCGGCGTCGTCGTCGGCCCGGCCGAGGAAGAAGGCCACGTCGCGGGCGAGGGCCCGGGCCTGGTCCTCCTCGGCGCAGACGACCAGGAGCGGCAGCTTGTGCGCCGCATAAAGATCCGCCACGGCCGCCGCTTTGGCGGGGCCTGTCAGCCCCTCCACGTCGATCGCGTCCCCCGCCCTCGCTCTGGCGAAAACCGCCGCCAGCGAGGCGAGGTAAGGGACGGCCTTGCCCGGCGTCATCGCGCTCCTCGACAATCGTCACAACCGTCCGCCAGGACAGGTGGCTTGTTATAAAGACTGGCGCGGGGAATGTCAATGGAGGGGGAATTTTCCTAAATAGAACCATTATTCTCACCCCGCCGGATAGACTGCTATGATTGTTATTGACTATGAACCGTAGATGGGCTAGTTTCTGAGGCACATGAAGCAGCATTTTCTGATTGATCAGGAGGCTTATTATGCAGTTCGCAGAATTTTTCCGCGAAGCCAAGTCATCTATAACAATTCTCGGCACCAATGCTTTAATACCACACCTTGAACAAAGCGCAAGATTTTTCGCTGATCTCCTTACGGTTAACAAGGATTTACGAATACTAATCCTTTGCGAAAGCGACAACGAAAACTTTAGCCAATCCCTTTGCACTGATACGGACTACTCACAGAGGCGCCTTACTTTTGCCAATCTTTCTATTCATAGAGACAGAATTATTGGCACTGGAAAGAAAGACGGCCTAATTGAAGAAATACGAGACCTTCTTAAGGAAGAAATTATGCGCGATTCCATTATTAGTCGTATTGAAATTAAGCAAGTAAATCTAAGGCTTCCCGTGAATTTAATCGAAGCGGATGGCGATATTTGGTGTTGCATCACTACTGATTTTGCCGGCGACATCGATTGCTATTTTAATGTCAGCAACAATCCACGGCTAAAAAACAATCTCCTCGGATTTATTGACTATTATACAAATAAAAGCAAAGGAGGGATATATTTATCGGAACCTGGAGAAGAACTCATTTTACTGTATGATCACAATGGCATTCCAAGAGGAATCTATCCTCGATCTTGTTTCTATACCACTGCTTTTTCCCGATATTCAATCTGGGGATTTGTCTTCAATAGAAAAGGCGAGCTTCTTCTTCATCAGCGAAGCACGAATAAAAATATAAAAGACGGAAGGGGGTTATGGGATAAATCGATTGGTGGGCATGTTGAATTATTGGACACATCTACTTCGCTTACTGCTGAAAGGGAGTTGATTGAAGAAATGTTTCTTCCTCAGGCTGAATATACCAAATACTTACGAGCAGATTTGGGGGATATTATCCATTTTGGGGAATGGAATCCTAGAAAGCGGCCAGAGAGGGCTTTTCGCGGAGCTTTTGCGGGGCTTTCTGACTATGACTGGGTCATGTTCCGAGCTGTTGATTCCAATAATAATCCTTTGACGGAGACGAGAGTCTCAGACAGACGTGTCCATGATGACAACAATAAAATAACAATAAAGCAGACAGTGTTTAGAAGCGATGTATATCTATTTATTGCTCCACCGAATTATATTGATACTTATGGACAAATGAAGAAACTTCTGGGCCATGCAGAAGAATCTGGAGCAGCAAAAGATCATAAGCTGATAACCCTTGATGGCTTGGCTAAATGGATTGAGGAAGAAAAAGAAAAAGGAACAGATCGAGAAACATTCACTGACGACATCCTTTTCATCAATCTTCGGTATCGCGAGCTCCTTGAAGGTTTCTCAGAATTTGTTAAGTTCATTTCCAAAGATCAATAGGCCAATGTCATCTCGCCTCTACATCATCACTGGTGCTTCGGGAAGCGGTAAAACTACGCTTCTGAATAGCATTGCTTCGTCTAATATTTTATCGGCAGACACAGTATTAAGGGCTGTCCGTGCTCCAAAATACTCCGAAAGAGAAGTCCGAACTAATCAAGGAGATCTAGACGATATTGTCCATGTTGAAAATGTTCGTCTTGGAGATTTCGATATTGCCTATGTAATTAACAACATTAAGTACGGAATCAAGCTAAAACCAATCAATGAGCTTCTCAGAAATGGATTTAATCCTTTCATAATAGTTAGCGATTTTAGGATTGTGAGACAATTGAAAGCATTATTGGGCGAAAAAGCTAAAGCATTATATGTGTCATCGGCTATAGATGCAGACAAGCTTCGGCGAATTCAGTTCGAAAGGTTAGGATTCAAGCCAACGGAAAAGCAGAAAACTGTATTATCTTACCACTTTTCAAGAGCTAGTGCCGCTGCTCGATTGGGTTGGTGGGAAAGGGTTTCAGAATGTATGACTGAACTCGAAGCAGATTGGCATGCTTACGCAACAGACGCAAAATCAACTGAAATACGAGCTCAAAAAATTCGCGCTTTTCATATCCGCTACATCGAACATATAAGTTTATTTGACCATGTTATTCTTAACTACACGGAAGATAAGCCAGAGGAAATGGCCTTCCAGGTTTCAAATTTAATTCAACATGTTGATCGTTATGAGTCTATAGAACTATCTTCTCCACCAATATTTATAGTTGCAGCAGCATCTGGTGCCGGGAAGGGAACGCTCATGGAAATGCTAGAATTTATTGGTAAGGACAGAGTAAAGATTACGTCAAAATTAGCGAAAAGGAGACCTAAAAAAGAAGATAAAAGGGATGGCATGATAGCTCTTTTCAGAACTTCTACCGATCCAAAGCCAGAATGGCCTGAATGGTGGACAAATGACATGAAAGAATTCGGAAATAAAGGGGAATTCCCTCCCGAATACGATTTGCGTTGGGAATTCCACAAAAAGCATCCCCAAGGAGGGGGCGGTACTCATTATGCAGTGAGTAGTCAAGAGATTAATAGAAATCTTTCAAACAAAACACCGCAAATATTTATTTCAAACATCGAGCAATTTGAGACATTTAGGAAGAAATGGCCGAAAAATTCTATATTTGTGTATTTACACCGATTGGTCAGCGATCATGATTATAGAGAATTCCAAATTCGGAAATGGAAGGAAGATCCAACTGAAGCCCAGGCGCGAATCTTAGAGCGCGCTCAAATTCACAGGTCGTATATGAGTAGTATTGCCCAATTTAATCATGTACTATTGAACACCGCAAATGAGGAAGACTTATATGATCAAATGTTTAGGCTGCTTGAATACTACAACAAAGGTTAACCGTGGCGCTCTAATTACGAATTGCTAGGGAGAAAAAGCGAATATGGATCTAGTCTATCAATTAAGCATTGGTGCTGCGGGATCAATACTCGGTGCGGTCATTCTTTGGGTATTTCGAGAATGGACAGTCCTGCCAATAATTATGCAATTATCCGCATCTAGAATACTGCGGCACGGTGTTCTAAGGGGGTATCGAGCACAGAAATATGCCGAAAATGACATGATAAAGGATTTCGCTGGATCTAAGGAGTTAAAAGTATTTGAGATTCGCGGCTACTCCGTAAGTCATGCAGATAGACCTTTGAACTTCATCCTTAAGGATGGCATGAAAAATATAAAAATACTGTTTTCAGACCCTGGAGACATGGAGGGTGACAATGCGGAGATTAAGGAAAGGGCGAAAGAACTGGATGAATTAGAGGCTGGTGTATTAAGAACAGATATCTATTCTTCTGTAAAGCGAATAATAGCGGCAATGCAAAAAAATGAGAGAGTTTTGTGCCGGCTTCATAAGGAAACAGCAAGTCATCGATTTTTTATTTGTGATGATTGCGTTTATTACAGTCCATACCTACCTTCGAAGTTAGGCTCTGAGTCACCAATTATTAAAGCTAGGCGATCTAGCCCGCTATATGAGGGCATGGCACGATATTTCGATAACGTTTGGGAGAAGTCCCGTGACGCCAAGACGCTGAATTACAGGCAATAAAATTCAAACTAGAGGAAATGGGCGTACCGTCGTAGTTCTATGGGGTTCGCCGTCTCCGAGTGTACAGTCAAGCATTTCCCCGACAGTCGGGTTTCTTCGGGGTAGTTGAACAAGCGGCATCGGGGCTTAGGGTTGGAGTACTGGTCTTGGTCGTAACAGTGAACCTCACCACCTCATCAGCGCGGCGATCCAGGAGAGGCCCGCGCCGTAGCCGGTGAGGCAGAGCAGGTAGCCCGGCTTGAGGCGGTTCTGGCGCACCGCCTCGTCCAGGGCGATCGGCACGGACGCCGCCGCCGTGTTGCCGGTCGTCTCCAGCGTCGTCACCACCTTCGTCATCGGCAGATCCAGCGCCTTCGCCCCGGCCTCGATGACGCGCAGGTTGGCCTGGTGGGGGATCAGCAGGTCGAGGTTCTCGGGCACGAAATGCCGCTTCGCCAGGATGCGCTCGACGCCGACGGCGAACACCTGCGAGGCGAAGCCGGCGATCGCCTTGCCGTCCATCTTCAGAAAGAAGTGGTCGCCGGAGAGGCTCGGCGAGTAGGGCAGCGCGCTGCCGCCCACCGGCACCCAGAGCTTGTCGTAATGGTCGCCCTGCGAGCCGGCCACCGCCTCCAGAAAGCCCCGGTTCGGGTCGTTGGTCGCCGTCAACAGCGCCGCGCCCGCGCCGTCGCCGAACAGCACGGCCGTGCCCTTGTTGCTCTTGTTGATGAAGCTCGTGCAGCGGTCCGCGCCGATAACAAGGATGTGCTCGTAGCGGCCGGCCATGATGTAGTAACTCGCCGCCTCCAGGGCCTCGATCCAGCCGGAGCAGTCCTTGCCGAAGTCGTAGGCGGGCACGCCATGCAGGCCGATTTTCGCCGCCACCTGCGGCGCGGTCTTGGGAATTTTCTGGTCGGGGGTGGAGGTGGCGAGGAGCACCAGATCGACGTCGTCGGGATGGACGCCGGCGGCGGCGATGGCCCGGCGGCCCGCCTCGGCGGCCATGTCGCTGGTGTTCTCCTCCTCGGCGACGCGCCGCTCTCGGATGCCGGTCTTGCCGACGATCTCCGCCGACGAGACGGTGTAGCTCTCACCCTTGGAATTGACGAACGGCCATTGCTCCAACTCCTTGTTGGCGAGGCGCTTCGGCGGCAGATAGCTGCCGGTGCCGATGATGATTGCGTTGGGCATGTCAGTCCTCCCCCTCCGGCGGGTCGGCGGCGCGTTTTGCCGCGCCGCGGCAAAGCGAAAGTACCAGAGGCGCCGCTTGCTGTCAACCTCCGGACCGGCGCGACAAACGCCTTGCGTCCCGCGCCGGCGGCCCGTACAATGCCCTGCGGACACGGCATTACCATAATTTTCGCGCGATGGAGGGCGATATGGACGAGCGCGTGCGCAAGCTGGCGAAAAATCTCGTAAGCTATTCGATGCGGGTGAAAGCGGGCGACAAAGTGCTGATCGAGGCGGTCGGCCCCAACACCTTCGAACTCGCCGAAGCGCTGGTGGAAGAAGTGTACGGCGCCGGCGGCGCGCCGTTCTATCTGCTGCACGACGACAAGCTGCGCCGCGCGCAGCTGCTGGGCGCGAACCAGGAGCAGTTCGAATTCGAGGCCGCGCTGCAGAAGGCGCGGATGGAGAAGATGGACTGCTACGTCGGCGTGCGCGGCTCCAACAACGTCCTCGAACTTTCCGACGTCCCCTCCGAACGCCTCAAGATCTACTCCTCGACGGTGATGAAGAAGGTGCACATGGAGATCCGCGTGCCCAAGACGCGCTGGGTGGTGCTGCGCTACCCCAACCCCACCTTCGCCCAGGCGGCGAAGATGTCCACGCGCGCCTTCGAGGACTTTTTCTACAAGGCCTGCCTCCTGGATTACTCGGGAATGTCCAAGGCCATGGACCCGCTGGTGGAACTGATGCAGAAGACGGACCAGGTCCACATCGCCGGCCCCGGCACGGACCTGCGTTTCTCGATCAAGGGCATCGCGGCGATCAAGTGCGACGGCCGGCTCAACATCCCCGACGGCGAGGTGTTCACCGCGCCGGTGAAGGCGTCGGCCAACGGCGTGCTGCAGACGAACACGCCGACGCTTTACGAAGGCAGCTATTTCGAGGGCGTCCGCCTGACGTTCAAGGACGGCAAGGTCGTCGAAGCCTCCTGCCGGGTGGGCGAGCAGAAGAAGCTCGATTCCATCTTCGAGCGCGACGAGGGCGCGCGCTACGTGGGCGAGTTCGCCCTGGGCGTCAATCCGCACATCACCCGCCCGATGCTCGACATTCTTTTCGACGAGAAGATCGCCGGCTCCTTCCACTTCACGCCCGGCGGCTGCTACGACGAAGCCGACAACGGCAACAAGTCGGAAGTGCACTGGGACCTCGTCACCCGCCAGTTCGCGGAGGACGGCGGCGGCGAGATCCGCTTCGACGGCAAGCTGGTGCGCCAGGACGGCCTGTTCGTCCTCGACAGCCTCAAGGCCCTCAACCCTTAACCGACCCGTGGCGGCGCGCGTCGAGTCAAACGAGGGAGCGAAGCGAGGCGGATGAGCAAGACCTTGGCGCTGATGCTGGCCGAGGAGCGGCTGATCGCCCGCTGGCAGATCGAAGCCGCCCTCCAGTCCCAACTCATCCACGAAGGATCGCTGGGCGTGAACCTCGTCCGGCTCGGCTACATCGACGAGGAGCGTCTGCGGCGCTTTCAGGCCCGCTTTACGGGCACGCCGCTCTTGAAGGACGGCTTTCTGGACGGCGTCCCCGACGCCGTGACCGATCGTCTGCCGCCGGATCTCGTCTTTCAGTGGCGCGTCATGCCGGTGGCGGTGAAGGACGGCAAGCTGGTCGTCGCCTCCTCCGAACCCCTGCAGGAACAGGTGCTGCACGACATCGCGCTGTTCGTCGGCCAGGACGTCCAGTCCGTGCTCGCCTCGGAGCGGGCGCTTCTGGACGCCGTGCTGCGCCACTACGCCATGCGGCTGCCGTCGCTGCTGTTCGATTCTCCCGCCGCGGCCGGCCCCGAACCTGGCGCGAGGCCGGCCGACGCCGCGCCCGCCGTGCGGCAAAGCGAGCGCATCCGGCGCGCCATGGACACGAGCCTTTCCGATTACGACATCCCGAGCGACGCGAACATCGAGCGCCTGCTGGCCGCTTTCCCCGAAACGCGCGGTCTCGTCCCGCCCGAAGACGAAAAGGCGGAAGCGCTCGAAGCAACGAGGGATGACGACGCGTTGGCGGAAGCGCCGCTGTCGGCGGAGGATCTGCCCCCGTCGTTCGAGGAGCTTGCGCCGGTTTCGGAAGCAAGCGCGATCGTCGATGTCGAACGGGAAGCAGCGGCGGAGCAAACTGTCGTTCCGACCCCGGCGTCGCTTTCGCTCGACGAGTTGGAGTGCGCCCTGGCCGGCGCGAGCGAGCGCGACGCGATCGTCGAGGCGGCTCTGCGCTGGCTGTCGCCGGCCTTCGGACTGCGGCTGTTTTTCACGGTGAAGAAGTCTATGGCGGCGGGCCACATGAGTCAGGGCGAAGGGCTTGCGCCGGAGTCCGTGAAGGAAATGGAACTGGCGCTGAATCTGGTTTCCCTGCTCCAGCGCGCGGCGAACGACGGCGCGGTGTTCGTCGGCGAGGTGGCCCACGACGTCGCGCTGGAGGCGCTGTTCGCCGCCGCGGGGCTCTGGCCGCCGCAGACGGCGCTCGTCGTGCCGGTGCCGCTCAAGGGAAAATGCGTCGGGCTTCTCGTGGCGCTCAAGCCCGCCTCCGACGCGCCGGCCGATCCGGCTTTCTGGCAGGAAGCGCAGAAGCGTCTCGTCGCCGCCTTCGAAACGCTGATTTTGGCGAAAAAGCTGGGGGTATAGACAGCGGAAAAGGTCTCCGATGCGCGCAGTCTCACTTATTAACGCTTTTTTCTCTTTCATCGCCTCGCGACGACCGCAAGGTTTTTTCCCCGCGCTTTTCAGTCTCGTTCTATCCCTGTCTCTTTTCGCTTGCGGCGCGGCTTCGGAATCCGGCCAGGACATTCCCGTCTTCGTCCCGCCCGACGGCGACGAAGTTGGAGAATCCGACTCCGACGGAGTGGACGCCGATTTAGATTTCGACGCGAACCTGGACGGCGACTCCACGCCTGCCGCTGAAGACGAAGCCGCAATCGAAGACGGTGATTCTGCCGACGAACCGGAACAAGATGCAGCCGAAGAGGACACGGCCGACGGCGACAACGCCGATATCGAGTTTGGCGATTCCGAGCCGGAGTCCGCCGACGGCGATCAGGACCGGCCGGCGGGCTTCTGCCTCGCCCTCGGCGCCTGCGAGGGACAGGAGGTCTGCAACCTCGCCCTCGGCCGCTGCGAATGGCGTGAACTCGTGCCGGCGCAGAATCTGGAGCTGCTGAACTTCGCCGCTCCGGCTTCCGGCGCGGGCGACATGCTGGTCATCGACGGCAAACGTTTCTACGCTTCGCTCTTCGGTGCGTTCTCCGTACGGGTCAGCATCGGCTCGACGCCCCTCTCCAATACGCGCGTGGACGAAAACCGTATTACCGTTCCCGTCCCCGCCGACGTTTCGGGCCGAATCACGGTGACAGGCGAGAACGGGACCGTGACTTCGACGGACCCGCTCCTGAGCGCCGGCCCCGGCGTGCTGCCCTGCGACGAATCGACGCCCGCCGCCTCGGGCGAGGCGGGCGCGACGCCGGCCGAGGCCGGACCTTACGCCAGCGCGCATCTGGACCTGGTCGCCGAAGGCACGGATCTGCGCCTCACCTACCCTGCCCTTTGCGGCGGTCTGCGCCGGCCGCCGGCGGAAGGGACTTACCCCCTGGTCGTTCTCCTCCACGGCGACGGCGGGCAATACCTGAATTACGAATACCTCGCCCAGCATCTTGCTACCTGGGGATTTATTTCCATCATGCCGGAAACGGACGCGACGCAATACTTGCAGGAAGCCGTCAAGGCGTTCCAGAACGTATCACTCAACACTTTCTCGGAGGTTCTGGACGGTTTGCACACCACTGCAAGCGTGGCGCTGGTCGGGCATTCGCGCGGCGCCGAGCGGCTGCAAGACGTTGCAAGCGATACGGCTATCGGTGCGGAGACAGTGGCGTCGGTGTTCCTGGGGCCTGTGTACGACAACGACGGCGACGAGAAGATGCCGGGCATGTTCATGACCTTCAGCGCTACGGGCGATCTTCAGTCCAACTCTTCATTTTCCGAGGGGGCCTATGCCAGTCAATCGCCTCCTAAATGGTACATCGACATCAAGGGCGGCAACCACAGCCTGTTTACGGACCACAAAGTGTGGCTCGGTGCGTGGATGGACCTCGCGCCGACAATCACGCGGCGCGAGCAGTTCGCGGTGATCGTCAGCTTCGTGCTGCCGCTGTTCCAGCGGGCCTTCGGTCTCGACGAGCCCTTCGCCGACTGGCTCGACAATCCGCCCGCCTCGGCGTTGTATTCGGTGGTGGCGGAGTAAGACGCCGAATAATAGCACTTACTTTGGGGAAATCGATCCCCTCTCACTCCCAGTCCAGCAGCTTCCGCTCTCCCTGCAACTCGCGGATCGCCGTCACGTCCTGGGTGATTTCCAGCGTGCCGCGATACGCGCCCTTGGCGTCGCGCAGAGCGATATAGCGGATGTGGACGAAGCGGCCGTGGAAGGGAATCCAGAACTCGGCCACTTCCCGCTCGCCCTTGCGGAAGGCGTCGAGGATGCGGTTGACCATGTCCAGGCTCTTCGGCGGATGGCAGTTCTGCACCTTGCGCCCGATCACCGCCGGCGAGCGGGGGAAGATCCGCTCCTCGCCGCCGGAGTAATAGCGCACCTCGTCGTTCTCATCGACGAAGGAGAGATCCAGGGGCAGGTGTTTC
>QZKR01000098.1 GCA_003598065.1 Myxococcales bacterium
GCCGTTGCCAACCCCCGCGCCGGCGGCTCCGCCCGCCGCTTCGCCGGCCCCCGCCGCGCCTTCGACGACTCCGCCGGCTCAGGCCGCGCCGACCGCGCCGCCAGCCGCCCAGCCGGCTCAGACGGCGCCCGCGACGCCCTGACGCCGACGGCGAGCGTGAATCAGCGCGGTTCCCGATCGACGAGCCGTCGAACGGCGTCAAGCAATTTGGCCGCTCCATCCGTATAACTTAAGAGCGTTTCGAGACGGTCCGCGAGATGGGCGGCTTTGTGCCGCGCCGGGGCGGTAAGACCGGAATGCTTCGCGGCGGCCGCTTCGGCGCGGATCGTCCCGAATTCGACGCGCAGGGTTTCCAGTTGCCGGCGGATGTGCGCGAGCACGAAACCGACCGTAACCCCCCAGAGATCGGTGCGGCTTTCGTATTCCTCCTTGCGCGAGCCGGCCAGCCGGCGCTTGCGGATGAAACCGGCGTCGGCGAGGGCGCGCAGGGCGGTGGAGACGTTGCCGCGCGACGCGCCCGTCCGGGCCATCAGTTCTTCCTGCGTTTGCGGCTTGCCGGCGAGGATCAGCCTTCCCAAGAGCCGACCCTCGGTGGCCCCGACGATCCCCACTTCCTTGGCGAAGTGGGCCATGGCTTCGACAAACGCCGTCTCCAATTCGTCGATCGCGCGCGTCATGGGTGCTCCTCGCATCCGTGAAGGGATTGGCCGCCACGATACCGGGGCGGTCACGCCCGGTCAAGTCCGACTTGCCGCACAAATTCACGCAAGCAAGCGATGACTTGTCAGATGCGCTCAAACGTGGTAGCACAGCAATGGCGTTTGGCGGACGCAAACCGGACGCGTTCGACAGGGCGATTCCCTTATCCTTAATGTATTGCAGACAGGAGGAGAAAGATGAGACGAGCATTGGTGTGCCTGATGGCGACAGCCGTCGTATTCGCGCCGTTGATGGCGTATGCCGGTTTCTTCGACTCCGTGAAAAAATCCGTTGGCGTTGAAGACGACGAAGTCGTCGCCCTGGAATCGAAGGACATCTGCCCGAAACTCGCCGAATTCGCCGGCGGCAAGTACGATCCCTACAAGGAAAAGAAACTTGAATATACGAAGATTCATGTGGATCAGGTGGACGATTTCACCCTGCGGATGACGAAGCTCAACGGCACGATGGACTTTGCGTCCAATCTGACGAAGGAAACCAAGGCCGAGATCGCCGCCGGCGGTTTCGATCAGGCGGCGCTGACCGCCCGGCTGGCGACGCTTACCGAGGTGCTGATGGGCCTCGTCGGCGAGGCGCAGGGGCTTGTCTCCTCCGGTCAAACCCTCGTCACCAGCCTGCCCAGCGTTCTCGCCGGCCCAAAGGTGGCGAAGGTCGAATCGATCACCAACTCGGTGAAGCAGTCGATCGCCGACGCCACGGCCCTGCCGGACAAGGCGAAAGGGCTGACCGACGAAGTCAAGCAGCTTGGAACCCAGGTTGTGGCGGGAGCGGCCGGTGCGGCTCAGGACGCGGCGGCGGGCGCGGCAAAGCAGGCCGGCGAAGCGGCGGGCCAAGCGGCGGACGCGGCGAAGGCGGCAGCGGATAAAGCCGGCGAAGCGGCGGGCCAGGCGGCGGATACGGCCAAAGCGGCGGCGGATCAAGCTGGCGAGGCGGCTCAGAAAGCCGGCGAAGCGGCCAAGGAGGCCGGAGAAACCGCCAAAGAGGCGGCGAAAGCGGCCGGCAAATAAGCGCGACCAGACGAAGATCGCTCAAAAGGGCGACGCCGGCGCGTCGCCCTTTTTCATTTCACGCCGCATCGCCATGCATGCGAAAACCCGCCTTCTTTGCGTCGGATGTGCTTGACATCAGAGCGGTTCTTGCTAGCATGACGCGAATCCCTGCGGGGTTTGGCATTTTCCGCCGCCGGCCGGGCCGGCGACTGCGCCTATGAAAGCGAGTCTGACGTGAAGCTTCGATACAAGATCCTCATCGGCATCTCCGCCGTGGCCATCCTCGTGGATCAGATCACCAAGATGTGGGCGAAGACCCTGATGACGCGCCCGCCGATCGTGGTCGTCGAGAATTTCTTCCGCTTCGTCTATGTGGAAAACAAAGGCTCGGCGTGGGGCATGTTCTCCGATCTGCCGGACGCCGTCCGCATCCCGTTCTTCATGCTGATTTCCGTGGTCGCGATCGTCTTCATTATCTATATGTTCCGCCGTCTCGACGACCGCCACCGGTTCGCCGTCATCTCCCTGTCGCTGATCTTCGGCGGGGCGATGGGCAATTTCATCGACCGGGTCGCCTACAAGTCGGTGATCGACTTCATCGACTGGCACTGGTACGACGCGCACTGGCCCACCTTCAACATGGCCGACGTGTTCATCACCATGGGCGTGCTGCTGCTGCTTAGGGAAATGCTCTTCGGGTCGAGCGATCTGTCGCTTCTGCACCCGCAAAACGCCGATTCGAAACGCGACGCCGGGCGCTCGCCGGCCGGCGACGATTAGGCATGCACCCGATTCTCTTCGAACTGGACGCCTTCGACCTTTTCGGTTTCGCCATCGGCCCCGTCTCCGTTCATACATACGGCGTGCTGGTCGCCGCGGGCTTCGCGCTCGCCACGTTCGTCGGGGCGCGCTTCGCCAAACAGGACGGCATCGACGTCGGACGAGCGCTGGATCTCGCCTTCTGGGCTCTCGTCTCCGGCATGGTCGGCGCGCGGCTGATGTATTCGGTCGTCAACTGGCGCGCTTACGCCGACGCCTGCTCTCATCCGGAAAAGCCCAATCTGCTGAATTTCAATCTGCCCCTCGACGCACCGGCCTGCTGGGACATCTTCAAGTTCTGGGAGGGCGGACTCGTCTGGTACGGCGGATTGCTGGGCGCTTTATTGGCTTGCTCGCTGCTCGCCAGGCGCTGGAAGCTGCCCTATGCGAAAACGGCCGACATCGCGCTGGGCGCGGTGCCGCTGGGCCACGCCATCGGCCGCTTGGGCTGCCTTTGCGCCGGCTGCTGCTACGGGCAAATTTCGGACGGACCGCTCGGCCTGACGTTCCCTCCAGGGAGCATGCCCTACATGGCCCAATCGACCCTGGAGCACGGCCGGGTGATCGCCAGCCTCGATCTGCCGCTTCATCCGACCCAGTTGTACGAGGCGACGGGCGAACTTGGCATTTTCCTGATTCTTCTTGCGGTCCGCCACTGGAAGCGCTTCGACGGCCAGGTGGCGCTGGGATTTCTCATCCTCTACCCGCTCCTGCGCTCGACGGTCGAATTCTTCCGGGGCGATTATTCGCGCGGCCTGCTGGTGTCGTGGAAAGCCTCCGGCTCGTTTGGCGGCGTTCCCTATCAATACACCACGGGAATCAGCTCGGCGCAGGTCGTCTCGCTTTTCGTGGTCGTCGGCGCGCTGCTCTGGATGGCGCGGCTGCTCAAGCACGCCAGGCCTCGCTCCTGACCGACGGCGGCCTTTCCTTGACGCCTCGCCCGCGCCGGCGCTAAGGTGGCGTGTGGTTTCGGGAGGCGCGCGTGCAGGACATCCTCGACAAGCGGCTGCTGATCGTCATGGGCAAGGGGGGCGTAGGCAAAAGCCTCGCCGCCGCCGCTTTGGCCAAGCTGGCGCTGAAACGCGGCAAGACGGTCCTCCTGGTCCAGATCAACACCAAGGATAAAATCGCCGGCTACCTGGGCTGCGAAGCGGCCGACGAGACGCTCAAAGAGGTCATGCCCGGCCTCTTCGCCGTCAACATCCGTCCCGAGTCGGCGATGAAGGAATACGCGCTTTTGCAGGTCCGGCTGGAGCTGATTTACAAGCTTGTCTTCGAAAACCGCGCCGTGCGCTACTTTCTGCGGGCCGTGCCGGCGCTCAACGATCTGGTCGTCATGGGCAAGATCTTCTACCACGTCGCCCAGACGGACGAGGCTTCGGATCGGCCGCGCTACGATCTGGTGATCGTCGATGCGCCGCCGACGGGACACGGCCTGTTTCTCCTGCGTCTGCCGCAAGTGATGAGTTCCGTCGTCTCCACCGGTCCGATCCACCGCGAGGCGCTGGCGATGCTGGAAAGGCTGCGAGACCCGGACCATACCGCCATCAATCTCGTGGCGATTCCGGAAGAGATGCCGGTCTCGGAGACGGCGGAGATGTACGAGACGATTCATCGCGACTACCGGATGCCGCTGGGAGCGCTGTTCGTCAACGCCGTCTTCCCGCGCCTGTTCGAACCGGACGACGAGGGGCGTCTGGAACGGCTGGGGCGACTGCTGAAGGACGATCCGGAAGCGGGCGAGCTTATGCGCGTTGCGCGCACGGCGACGGCGCGGCGGCAGATGAGCGAGCGTTTCATCCGCGAGCTGACGCGGCGCGTGCCGCTGCCGCAGGTGCAGATTCCCTATTTCTTCACCGATCGTTTCGACGAGGCGACGACCGAGCGGGTCGCGACGATCATCGAGGCGGGATTGAACGACTACCATGGACATTGACCGGATTTTCGCCGAGCGACGGGTGGTCGTCGCCTGCGGCGCGGGGGGCGTCGGCAAAACGACGAGCGCCGCCGCGATCGCCTGCCGCGCCGCCCAGACCGGCCGACGGACGGCCGTGCTGACGATCGACCCGGCCCGCCGGCTGGCCGCCTCGCTCGGCATCGGCCGCTTCACCGGCGAGGCGCAGGAAGTGGCCGTGCCGCCGGGCGAGGAGGGACGGCCCGGCCGGCTGGACGTACTGATGCTGGACACCCGCAGCACCTATGATCGCATGGTGCAGCGCTACGCCACGACGTCCGGGCAGGCGGAAGCAATTCTCAAAAATCCCTTCTACCGCCATTTCTCCGGGGCGGTGGGCGGCTCCCACGAATTCACGGCGATGGAGCGGCTTCACGAACTGATCGAGGCGAACCGTTACGACCTGATCGTTCTGGACACGCCGCCGACGATCCACGCCCTGGATTTCCTCGACGCTCCGCAGCGGCTGATCGACGCCTTCGACGAATCGATTTTCCGCTGGATCATCCGGCCCTACCTCATGGCGGGCAAGGTGGGCGTGCAGGTGCTGAGCTTCGGCTCGGCCTATATTTTCAAAACGCTCGCCAAATTCGCCGGCGGCGAAATGATGGAGCATCTTTCGGAGTTTCTGCAACTCTTCCAAGGCATGTTCGAGGGCTTCCGCGAACGGGCCCGGGCCGTGCAGACCCTGCTTCACGATCCCAGCACCCGTTTCTTCATCGTCGCCACGCCGCAGGCCAACGCCTTGCAGGAGGCGGTGCTGTTCCATCGCGAACTGGCGCGGATGGACCTGCCATTCGGCGGTTTCCTGCTCAACCGGGCGCTGGTCCCGTTGGAAAAACCGCTCGGCAAGGAAGCGCTGACGAGCCGGCTGGCGGCGCTTCCCGAGGCGCACTTCGCGCTGTCCGCCGCTTTCATCGACCGGCTGGCCGACGCCGAGGCCAAGCATCAGGCGGCGGCGCGCAGCCACCGGCGCGCCATCGACGCATTTCTCGGCCCGATCGAGCCTCCTCCGCCGCTGTACGTCGTGCCGCTTTTCGACAATGACATCGCCGACGTGCGCGGGCTCGTGGCTTTCGCCGCCCTGTTGAGGCAGAGCGCCGTACGATGAAGCTCATCGCACGACGCCTGGTTGTTCCTATGCTGTCCGCCCTTGTCCTCGCGGCTTTGGCGGCCGGCTGCGCGCCGAAGCGATTCGAATTCGAACCCGTCACGGTGCGCGCCGCCGCGCCGGCGGAAGGCGGGGCGCCGGTCGATTGGTCGCGCGGACCGGAGGCGCTGTTTACGCAAGGCTGGCAGGCCTACGAGGCGGGCCGGCTCTCCGAGGCGCTGGCGGCGTTTCGCGCCATCGTCGCCTATTACCCCGAATCGGCCGAAATCGGCGACGCCGCCTACAACGCCGGCCTGATCCTTAAGCGCAGAAGCGAGTGGCCGGAGGCCGAACGGCTGTTCGCCCTGGCCGGCGAGCGGCTGCCCGAAGCGAAAGACCGGCTCGACGCCGATTTCATGCGCCTGGGCTGCCTGTACGAACTCGGCCAATGGGAACGGACGCTCGTCGCCGTCGCCGAGGCCTACTCGCGGCGCGCGACGCTCACCGCCGACGATCGCGTCGAGCTGGCCGCCCGACGCGGCGCGGCGCTCTTCCACCTCGGCCGCTTCGACGAAGCGGACGAAGAGTTGAACCAGGCCTTCGGCGATTATCGGCTTGGCCTGCGGCGCGGCGACGTGGTAAACGATTACGCGGGCGCCATGGCCGCTTACTATCTCGGCCGTCTCGCCGGCAAGCGGTTCGACGACGCGCCCCTGAGCGCGGCCGATACCCCGGCGGACGAAGCCCGCTTGGAGGAAAAAGCCCGGCGGCTTCTAGATGCGCAGGCATGGTTTCTTAAAAGCGTGGAGCAGAACAACGCCTACTGGGCCACGGCGAGCGGTTACGAAGTGGGCGCGCTGTATCGGGCTTTCCATGCCGCCTTGAAAAACGCGCCGCTGCCGGACGGCATCGCCTCCGGAAGCGAAGAGGCTCAAATGTACGCCTGCCTGCTGGCCGACCGGTCGCGCGTTCTCTTGCGCAAGTCGCTGCATCTTTGGGAAAGGACCGTGGAGATCGGCGAACGGCTCAACGCGGAGAACGCCTGGACAGCCAAAACGAAGACGGAGATGGGAGCCGTGAAAACGCTTTATCTGGCCGACGAAAAAGCCTGCGCCGGCGTCGTACCGCCGGATTTCGACGATATGCCGGCGATCGGGCGGCGATCGATACCCCCATGACGACGACCGCATCCGGAAAATCGTTCGGGAAACGCGTTCTGCACCTGTTCGTCTGGGTCGCCATTGCGCTGGTGGCCTGCGAAATTTTCTATCGTTTCGCCTGGACCGAACCTCCCAAGACCGAACTCATCGCGGACAATCATCCCGTGTTTCACCACGTCCCGCCGGCTTTTTTGAAGGGCGGTCTCGGCGAATACGATTTTCGCGGCGCCAAATATGGCGAAAAGAAAAAGCCCGGCGCGGTGCGCGTCGTCTTCATGGGCGATTCTTTCACCTACGGCTTCACCGCCAGCGACCAGACGATCCCCGCGCATTTCAAGCGTCTGGCGATCACCGAATTTCCCGACCGCTCCATCGAAGTGCTGAACTTCGGCTACAAATCCTACGCGCCGCTTCTGCACGCGGTCGTCTACCGTCGGCTCGTGAAGCAGCTGGACGCCGATTACGTCCTCATGCTGTACGACACCTTCGACTCGCAGGAGGATTCGCTTTACGCGCGGCTGGCGACGTTCGACCAGAACGGCGATCCCGTGGCCGTCGTCGGCGAACATTTTCAGAACACCGGTCTGAAGCACTCGGCCCTGGTGCGGTTTCTGCTTTTCGCCACGGAGGTGGTGAGGAATCATTGGGGCTATCTCCCCTACGAGCTGCGCATCGCCAACCGGCTTACTTATTTATCCAACCCCGACCGTTTCGCCGCGCAGGTGAACTATTCCTTCCAGACGGTCGAACGCCTGGCCGACAAAATCACGGAAGACGGCTCGCGCTTCGTGCTTTACCATTATCCGCCCGTCTTCATGCTGCGCGATACGCACGAATTCGCCGGCTACTTCGCCACGATCTGGGGCCTCTACGCGCCGTGGCAAGCGCCGGGAAAAAGCCCCTTCGGCCAGAAGCTGCTCGCCTTCTGCGCCGAGACGGAGCTCGATTGCCACGACTTCACGCCCGAGGTGCTGACGATGGAGGAGGAGTTGGGGGCCGGAGGTTCGCGCCTCGCCATTTACAACAACGAGGATGCGCATTTTACCGGCGACGCCAACGCCCGTTTCGCCCGCTTCATTCTCGACACACTGAAAGAGGAAGGCTTTCCTCATCCGGCGAAGACCGCCGAGCCGGCGCCCTGATCGTCCCACGCATAAAAACGCCATTTGACAGGCTGGACGCGCGGCGCTACCATCCGCCCCGGACGCGGGGAACGGTCGCCCGGCGTCGTCTCGCTCATACGGAGGTGATCCATGCCGCTCGCTCCGATCAAACCGTCGCAACGCACCGAAGGCATCCGCTACGCCGTGCGCGATATCGTCGTTCTGGCGCAGGAAGCCGCCAAAACCGGCATGCCGATGCTCTACCTGAACATCGGCGACCCGAACGTTTTCGATTTCACCGTTCCGACGACGGTGGTGGAGGCCGCGCACCGCGCTTTTCTGGCCAACAAGTGCAGCTATTCGCCCTCGTCCGGCATCGGCGAGGCGATCGAAGCGATTCGCGGCGAGGCGGCGCGCAAGGGGATCAAGAACGTCCTCGACGTCTTCGTGACCACCGGGGCGAGCGAGGCGATCGAGCTGTGCCTGACGGCGCTCTTGAATCCCGGCGACAACGTGCTGACGCCCGCCCCCGGCTACCCGCTCTACACCGCCGTGGAAGCGAAGCTGGGCGCCGCGACGAATCCCTACTACCTCGACGAGGCGAACGGCTGGCGGCCGGACGTGGACGACATCGAGCGCAAGATCAACGCCCGCACGCGCGGCATCGTGCTCATCAACCCCAACAATCCGACGGGCGCGCTCTACAGCGAGGCGTCGCTAAGGAAGATCATCGAGCTGGCCAAGGCGCACAACCTCGTCATCTTCGCCGACGAAATCTACGACAAGCTGCTGATGGAGGGCAAGCGCCACGTCAGCATCGCCGGCCTCGACCCCGAGGTCAGCTGCATCACCTTCAACGGCCTGTCGAAATCGTATCTCGGTCCTGGCCTGCGCATCGGCTGGGGCATCGTCAGCGGCCAGCGGGAGATCCTCAAGGACTTCGTCGAGGCGGTCAACAAGATGCTGCGCGCCAGGCTCTGCGCCAACCATCCGCTCCAGTACGCGATCAAGCCGTGCCTGCAAGGCGATCAGGGGCACCTGCCGGAAGTGATCGCCAAACTGACGCGCCGGCGCAACATCACCTTTGAGATGCTCAACGCCATCGACGGCATTTCCTGCGTTTCGCCGGAAGGCGCTTTCTATGCGTTTCCCAAGCTGGAAGGCGTGAAGGACGACGCGCACTGGGTGGCGGGGCTCGTCAAATCGACGGGCGTGGTGGTCGTTCACGGCTCGGGCTTCGGCCAGCGTCCGGGGACGGCCCACTTCCGCGTCGTCTTCCTGCCGCCGGAGGATACGCTCAGGCAGGCTTACGAAAAGATCGCCGCCTACCATCGGCAGTACCGGAATCCCTGAACTTCCCGAACCATCGCCCCATAAAAACCGTTGGAGCAGGTTTTTCAACTTGCTCCAAGCATTTCGCGTTTGCCTGAAAGCCGTAGCTGCGATGCCAAGCGTGTGCCATGCTTGGAGCTTGCGACAAGCATGCACCTGCTGCCGTAAAGTTCCGCAGACATGCTTGTCGAAGACTTCAAGCATGCCACACTCTCGCAAATATATGAAGCACAGTGCAACTGTGCTCCATCGGAGGCCGCGCCGGCCTGCGGCCGGCTTGGCATCGCCGCTACGCGCCGAGGCAGGCTCAGAACGCCACGCAGCAGCGCATGCCGATCGCGCCGCTGACGTTGTCCCAATGGCGATTCTCACTGTAACCGCAAGTCAGGACGCCCGATCCTGAGGTATACCCGCCGCCGCGCATCTGCTCATCGCCCTCGCCATAGTCGCTATACACCCATTCCCAGGCGTTACCGCTCATATCCAAGGCGCCGTAGGTGTTGACGCAGCCGGATGCCGCGCCGGTGGAGCGAATGACGTCGGAACCGCTGTAATCCGCGCCGTTGCAGGTTTGCCCTTGATACGTGTTGCCATAAGGGTAGGTCGTCCCCTGGCTGCAGCCCGCCGCCCACTGGCTCGGCGTGCAGAGCCATTTTCCTACTGGTTCGCAGGCCTCAATCGCCTGGTCCCACGTCATGTAGCGTGAGGGTGTCACACCGGCTAAAGAGCAAGCTCGTACACGCGGGTTGCACCACTGGTCATTGCCGTTGGGGAAGCAACCAGGATAATTATCCTCATTCGTTCCATAGCAACCCGAGGGGCTGCAATTTTCACAAAGACGCGACTCATACTTGTCGATGCACGAGCGCGTGCCGACGATCTTCACCATATCGCTGCGGCCCGGGCAGGGGCCGGGGTAAGTAAAATTGGTGAAAGTGGTGTTGCCAACACAGACGCCGCCGGCGTTGCAGAGATCCTCGATCGTGCCGCCGTTGCCGTCGTCGCAGGCCGTGCCTACGGGGGCGTTCTGTTGGACGCATGCGCCGCTGCCGCCGCCGCTTTCAGTGCAGACGCCGACTTTGCACTGGCCGTTGAGATGAGAACAATCCCGCGCCGTACCGCCGGTGCATGCGCCGTTGTTGCATGTCTCGTTCACGGTGCAGTAAAGGGGATCGTTGCAGGCGAGACCCTGGTTGATGTTGCCCGTCACGCAGCGATCGTTCGCCTCGTCGCAGGTCGCCTGCTGGCACTGCGGTTCGGTGACGACGCCGCAGATACGCGGCGTCGTCTGGCTGCAGGAACCGTTGTGGCAGGTATCGCTTATCGTGCAGTATTTGCCGTCGTCACAGGAAAGGATGTTGTTGGCGTACTGACAGCCGCCGGAAGGGTTGCAGGTGTCGGTGGTGCAGACGTTGCCGTCGCTGCAGGCGACGGGGTCGCCGACGCAGACGCCGCCCACGCAGTGATCCGTCGTGCACTCGCTGCCGTCCGAACAGAAATTCGAGTTATCGTTCGTGCTCACGCAGCCCGAGGCCGGATTGCACGAATCGTCCGTGCAGGGGTTTCCGTCGTTGCAGACGGTGGACTGGCCTCCCTGGCACGTCGTCCCCGCGCAGGTCTCGCCCGTCGTGCAGGGGTTGCCGTCGTCGCAGCTTTGTCCCGAGCGCGAGGCATGCTGGCAGCCGACCCCCGCCGCGCAGGTGTCCGTCGTGCACTGGTTGCCGTCCTCGCAATCGAGCGCACCCGCGCCCGGCGCGCAACCGCCGCCCGCGCAGACGTCGCCCGTCGTGCAGGGGTTGCCGTCGCTGCATGCCGCCGCGTTGTTGACGTGCGCGCAGCCGCTCGCCGGGTCGCAGCTGTCGTCCGTGCAGGGGTTGTCGTCGCTGCAGACGTTCGCCGTCAAGCCCGCAAGGCAGGAGCCGCTCGAGCAATAATCTCCCAATGTGCATGGGTTTCCGTCGTCGCACGGTCCCGTCTTCGCCGTCCATTTGCAGCCCACGTTGGACTGGCAATAATAGTTCCGGCAGGCGACGTCCTTCGCCGGCGTCGGATCGCTCTCCTCCGGACACAGCAGCGGCGTCGGACCCGCCTGGCAGGTTTTCCCCGCATTGCAGGTGTCGCCCGTCGTGCAGGGGTTGCCGTCCTCGCATTCCGCGCCGATGTCCGCCACGTGCGTACAGCCCTGATCGTCGCAGCCGTCGATCGTGCACTCGTTGTCGTCAATACACGACTGGCCGCCCGTCGGCTCGCAGACGCCGTCCAGGCACCGGTCCCCCGTCGTGCACGGATCGCTGTCGCTGCACGTCGTTCCGTCCATCTTCGGCGTCGAGACGCATTCCTCGCCTTCCGCCGCCTCCGGATCGCAATTGTCCGTCGTACACGAATTCCCGTCATCGCAGGTCTTCGCGCTCCCCGGCCGGCATGTTCCCATATTGCAGCGGTCTCCCGCCGTGCAGGGGCTTCCATCGTCGCAGGTTTCCGTGTTGTTCACGCGCTGGCAGCTCTGCGTCGGGTGGCAGCTGTCCGTCGTGCACACGTTTCCATCGTTGCAGTCCTGTATTCCTCCCGCGCCGATGACGCATTCGCCGTCCAAACAGGCGTCGTTCAACGTGCAGACGTTGTTGTCCGTGCATTCCGCCGTAGGGCCGCTCTGCGGCGCATGCAGGCAGTTGCCCGTTTCCCCGCAGGTGTCCTCCGTGCAAGGATTGTCGTCGTCGCAGTCCGTCCGCGTTCCGCCCGTGCATTTGTAGACGAAGCCCTCGTAGTCGCAGTATTCGCCTGTCGTGCACGGATCTCCGTCCTCGCAGTTCCCCGTCCGCGCCGTGTTCCGGCAGCCCACTCCCGTCACGCAGGCGTCCGTCGTGCACGGGTTCTCGTCGTCGCACGTGTCCAAAGGTCCCGAGACGCACTGGCCGGCCTGACAATAGTCGTTCTTCGTGCAGACGTTGGGGTCCTCGCAACTTCCCTCGATCGGCGCGTGCCGGCAGGGCGGATTCGCCTCCGGATCGCACTCGTCCCGCGTGCAGTCGTTGTCGTCGTCGCAGTCGATCGATATTTCCGTCGCCACGCAGCGGCCATTTTCGCAATGGTCGCCGCTCGTGCAGGGATTATCGTCCAAGCAGTCGTTGGCGTTGTCCGCAGAAAACACGCAGCCCTGGTCCGGGATGCATTGGTCGTCCGTGCACGGTTCGTCGTCGTTGCAGGCCCGCGCCGTCCCCTGGCAGATCCCCGTCCCCGAGCACCCATCGCTTTCGGTGCACTGGTTCCCGTCCTCGCACGGCGTCCCCTGCGCGGCGTTCGTCAGCCGGCACAGCGAGTGCGGGTCCTCGCACAGCGAGGGCCGGCAGACGCTCGAACCCACGCACTCCGCCGCTTCGCCCCAGCCCGAGGCGTCCGACAGACAACTCCGCTCGTAGTGAAGTCCCGATTCCGGATCGATGTAGCACCCATGCTCGCCGGGCTCGCACGGAACGTCCGTGCATGCTCCGTCCACGCACATTTGGCCGGCGATCGGACACGGCTCGAACTCGCCCAGCGTCCGCCCGTCATTCTGACATACTCGATAGCCCCAGCCTGCTTCTTCATACAGGCAGATAAATTGCCCAGGCTCGCAGCGCACCACGCACTCCGGGCTCCCAGGATTTTCCGGATCCGGAACCATCCCCGGCGGGCAGATCTCCACGCCGATGCCCGAGACCGAGACCTGAAGCACCGGATGCGCCGGGTCGTTCGTCGTGACGTTCAACGTCCCGACCTGAACGCCCGGGACCGTGGGATCGAACTTCACTGCGAACGAAACCGGATCGTCTCCCGCCGCGATCGTCTTGCCCGCCGGGTCGTTGTGGACGCTGAACGCGCCCGGGTTCGACACCCAGGACGCCGATAGGATCTCCAGCGTCCCCGTTCCGTCGTTCGCGACCGCCGCCGCCCGCGCCACCGCGCCGCCGGTGAGAAGCACGTACCCGAAATCCACCGCCGACGGCTCCACCGCCGCCGACGGCGCGATGCCGCCGCCCGACAAGGCGACCGTCGCCGTGAACGGCGACTCGTGGGCGTAGTCCGTCCCCACCACGGTCAGCGTCTCGGTGAACTCGCCCTGGGCCGCCGGCCGGAAATCCACCGCGCACACTTTCTGGTCGCCCGGTTCGATGAAGAACGGCGGCGCGCAGTTCACTTCCTCCAGAGGCAGAACGAAGGCGCCGCCGTCCTCGATTTCCAGACTGATCAGAGTCACTTCCAACAAACAGGACGTGTCCGGAAGCTCCGGTTCGGCCCCGATCGTGAAAAATTCCCGCCGGAAGCTGCCCACGATCCGGTCGCCGTAGCCGATCGCCTCCGGGCTCACCGTCATCGTCACCGAGCCCTTGCATCCGCTCGCCACCGGCGCCTCGACGCGCGGCCTTACGTCGTCGTTGGTGGCGATCACCAGCATGCCCTGGTCCTGGCGGATGTCCGAAGGGCAGTACTGCACTTGCACGCCGAGCACGTATTGCGGCGGCAGATCGACGCGCGGCGGCGTGTTCGGGGCATAGCCGACGATCGAGAATTCGACGCCCGTGTCCGAGGTCAGATGCACGTCGATCACCGTCAACGCCTGCTCGCCCACCGATTTCAAGGTCAGCGACAGGATGTCGCACTCGCCGGGGGGAACCGCGCCGAAATTCAGCTCGCCGATCACTTCCAGGCAGCTTTTCTCGCACTCCGGCGGGTTCCCGTCGCTGTCGTCGTCAGCCAAATCGGGTCCGTCGCCGTCCTGGCCCTCGGTAATCGCGTCGCCGTCCGCGGACGAATCCAGATCGCCGTCTGGCGGGTCGTCGTCGCTGGCGCCGGTCAAGTCAGAGGCCGAACAACTTATGAGAAGGCCGATAAACAGCGCAAGCGCGCTCAAGAGACCAGTCCAATGGCGGGTGGGCATGGCCTGCTCCTTACTGGTATAAAGATGACGTGCGTTTAGCCGTATACACCTGCTAGACACAGCCTCGAACTACCGTGGCGAATCAAACCGTCGGATGGGGTCGGACACGACTGTTATTATAGTATGTAACAGAAATTGAATTCCGATTCAAAGAAATTTTGTAAAATTTCAAATAGGGGATGAAATCTTCCGACCGCCTGCTCGCGGCGGCGTTGGAAAAAAATGCGAGTTGCCGATGGCCGTTGACAGCTTCCCGGGCGAACGATAACATATTAATTTGTCTTCGGTTTGATGCGGATGGAGTAAAAAGCGCGATGCGGTTTCAGGAGTGGCGACAGCAACGACGACGGGGGGCCGCCCGACAACTCGGGCCCTGGCTCCTCGCTTCGCTGACGCTTTTCCTGTTTGTCGGCATGGAACTCGATCACCTGCTTCCGTCGCCCGAACCGCCGCCGCCCTCGACGCCGGTCGCCATGCGCGCGCTGACCGCCAAGCAATGGATGGAAAACAAGACCCTCCGCGACCGTCCGGTTACGGCCAGGACCGAGGCAAAGGAAGAAAAAAAAACCGAGCCGGAAAAAAAGCCGGAAGAAAAGAAGCCCGAACCTGAACCGCCGAAGCCGGAGGGTCAGATCGTCGATATCGCCATGCCGGAAAAGGAAGAGGCTCCCGATCAGGCCGAATTCGTAAGCCAGTACGACTCCAAAGTCGAGAAGCAGACCAAAGCCCGCGAAACGGCTCCGGACGAGCAGGTGGCGCCGAAGCGGCGTCGCGAGGGGCTGAAGCAACCCCAGCCGCCGACAAGCCACGAGGAAGGCAAGCTGGTGCTCGACCCGGGCGTGCAGGAAGAATCGCCTCAACCGGTGGCGAAGCGGGACAACCTTGTGCTTCTCCCCGATCTGAAAATGGAAATGAAACTCCAGTTGGAGCCGGACGGCACGCGCGGGCAGTTCCAAAACCGCGAGAGCCAGGATAAAAACCTCAAAGGCAACGCCGATCGGCTGGCTTTGATTTTCGAGGAGCATGAAAAAAAACGGCAGACGCAGGAGCCGGGAACGGGCAACCTCTCCAACATCCCCAAGAGCCTGCTTCCCGACATGCAGACGGCTTCGGAACTCGCCGGAACCCCGATGAACGACTACCTGCGAAACATCGAAGAGGGGGACGAAACCTGGCTGAACGCCAAGGGCTTCAAATACGCCACGTATTACAACCAGATCAAGCGCAAGGTGGCGCAACGCTGGGACCCGGTCCAGGTGCAGCAGCGTTACGATCCGACCTTCGCCGTCTACGGCTACCAAAGCCGATATACGGTGCTGATGATCACCCTCGACGACAAGGGTCAATTGGAAAAGGCCGACGTGGCGCGCTCCTCGGGCGTGGATTTCCTCGATCAGGAAGCGGTGTCGGCGGTGATGCGCGCTTCCCCGTTTCCCAATCCGCCCAAGGGCATACTCGAACAGGATGGCAAAATCAGCTTCCCCTTCGGCTTCTTCTTCGAGTTGAGCCGATCGGGACTGCCGATCGGCGGCGCGGCGAATTGACCTCTGGACCGCGGCGGTTGTATAACGCTTCCCATCCGGCTTGACGGCCTAGGAGGTTTCATGGCGTTGGCGACAAGCGGCCTGCCGATCCCGAAATGGGTGATCGGCCTGTTGTTCGTCTTGGGGGTGGGCGTTGGGCTTGTCCTGGGATTCGCGTTTTCGACGCGCAAAGTGACGCCCGAGGATCTCGCCCACATGATGAAGCGCCAGGCCGCCGAGATGGCGACGGAGCAGCCGCCCGCCGCGCCGGCCGAACCTCCCCCGCCCGCTCAGCCGCCCGCCGATGCCGAGCCCGCCCCGGCCGCCGCCAACGTCAGTCCGAAGGACAGCCGGCTCCTGGCCAACATGACCGCCGGCCCCGTGAAGCGGGCGCTGGAGGGCAGCCTGGAGAAAGTCCGCCCGCGGCTCATCCAATGCCGCGCGGAGACGGAACAGGCGGCGGCCGCTCCCGAGGAGGTGTACGTGCGGCTGGCCCTGGAGGCGATCGGCGGCATGGCCACCGTGACCGAGATCGAACTGATGGGCAAAAGCCCCGCCGAGCGGGCTTTGCAGGCCTGTCTTGTCAAAGCGATCGGAGCTTCGCTGGTCGATTTTCCCGTCGAGGACGGGGTGTACGAAGTCATCCAGTCCTTCCGCCCCGGCGCGGCCGCGCCGCCGGCGAAAACGCCGAAACCGGCCGCGCCCGCGCCGAATGCGCCGCGCTGAGAAGGCTCCCATCCCGGGCTTGACAGAGGGGGGGCCTGTGCAATAATGGGAAAACCATTGAGGTTTGCGATTATTCGAACGTGAGCAACCACAGCCAGAAGGAGTTCGCCATGTTGGACGAAATTTACTTCGAGATGGAGGAAGCGGTTGAGAAGGCGCTCGCTTCGTTCCGCAAGGACATCGCCCGCGTCCGCACCGGCCGCGCGTCCCCGAGCCTCCTCGACGGGGTTCGCGTGAATTATTACAACGTCCCCACGCCGTTGAACCAGGTGGCGACGATCAGCGTCCCCGACGCGAGGCTGATCATCATCCAGCCGTGGGAGAAAAGCATCATCACCGACGTGGAAAAGGCGATCGCCTCGGCGGACCTGGGGCTCAACCCCATTTCCGACGGCAACGTCATCCGGCTGCCTATTCCGACTCTAAACGAGGAGCGGCGCAGGGATCTGGCCCGGCAGGTGAAGAAGCTGACGGAGGAAACGAAAGTCGCCGTCCGTAACATCCGCCGCGATTTCAACGAGAAGGTCAAAAAGCTGGAAAAGAACAAAGAGGTCACCGAGGACGAAATGCGCCGGGGGCTGGATCGCGTTCAAAAAATCACCGACGAGTCGATCGCCAAGGCCGATGAGATCCTCGCCCACAAGGAAAAGGAGATCATGGAGGTCTGAGATCTTCTCCAACGCGACGGCCGGAAAGGAACAGACGGCATGGAACATGTGATCGGCATCGACCTGGGCACGTCCAACTCCTGCGTGGCGGTGGTGGAGGGCGACAACGCCGTCGTCATCCCGGACGCCAACGGACAGCGCACGCAGGCGTCAATCGTGTCGTTCTTTCCCGACGGCCGCAAGGTCATCGGCAACGACGCGCGGGAGCAGATGATCTACAACCCGCGCAACACCATTTTTTCCTCGAAGCGGCTGATCGGCCGGCCTTTCTCCGCGCCCGAAGTGCAGACGACGCTGCATCTCGCGCCGTACCGGATCGTCGAAGGCCCGAACGCCTCGGTGCTCGCGGAACTGTTCGACCAGACCTATTCGATGGTTGACATCGCCTCGTTCATCCTGATGCGGATGAAGAAGATCGCCGAGGATTACCTGGGCGATCGGGTCTCGAAAGCCGTCATCACCGTGCCCGCCAACTTCAACGACGGCCAGCGCGCGGCGACCATGCAGGCGGGCGAACGCGCCGGCCTCTCCGTGCTCAAGGTCATCAACGAGCCCACGGCGGCCGCGCTCGCCTACGGTTTCGGCCAGAGTTTCGACCAGCGCATCGTCGTCTACGATTTCGGCGGCGGGACCTTCGACGTGACGATTCTCGAAATCAAGGGCGACGTGTTCGAGGTGGTCTCCACGGCCGGCGATACGTTTTTGGGCGGCGACGACATCGACGAGCGCATCGTCAAAATGGTCGTCAACTCCTACCGCAAGCACTACAACATCGACCTGCGCACGGACCCGATCGCGCTCTTGCGCGTCCGTTACGAAGCGGAAAAAGCCAAGCGGCAGCTCTCTTCCGAAGAGCAGGCGGTGATCCGCATTCCGTCCCTGACGACCACCGAGCAGGGCGTCATCGATCTCAACGTTTCGCTCACCCGCGAAAACTTCAATACGATCACGCGCGAGATCATCCAGAAAAGCTTCATCATCTGCGACGAGGCGCTGAAACTCGCCAAGCTGCACGCGGCCGAGATCGAGAACGTCATTCTCGTCGGCGGCTCGACGCACATTCCGGCCGTGCGCGAGCAAGTGGAGGCCTACTTCGGACGCAAGCCCTACTGGGGCGTGAACCCGGAGGAAGTGGTCGCCTTGGGCGCCGCGATCCAGGGCGCGGTGCTCGCCGGCGGCGCCAAGTCGGCCGGCGGCCAGGCGAAGGATGCGGTGCTGCTGGACGTCACGTCGCTCTCGCTGGGCGTGGCCACGATCGGCGGGCGCATCGAGCGCATCATCGAGCGCAACACGCCGATCCCCACCGAGCGCACGCGGCTGTTCACCACCTCGCGCGACGGACAGACCGACGTCCGCCTCCGTATCTATCAGGGCGAATCCGACCGCGAGGCGGAAAACGAATTGATGGGCATCCTCGAATTGAAGGGCCTCGATCCCAACTCCAGGCGCGGCGAGGCGCAGATCGAGGTGACCTTCGAGATCGACACCAACGGCATCGTCCAGGTGCGCGCGCGCGATACGGTCACCGGCGCGGAGACGTCGGCCGAAATCGACCTGCGCGGCCAGGCCCCCGACTCCGAGATCGTCGATATGGAAGATCAGGACGCGCTGCCGGAGGCGGCGGGAACCCCATAGGACCGGCATGATTCCAACGCTCGTCGTCGATGCCGACCCCGCACGCCACGCCCTCTACCAAGACGGCCTCGGGAAATCCTTTGCGCTGACGATTTGCAGCGGCAGCGTCGAAGCCATCGCCGCCGCCGAACGAGGGCGCTTCGTCGCGGCCATCGTTCACGCCGACCTGGACGGCGGCGGCGGAGTCATGCTCTGCCAGCGGCTGCGAAAAGTCGCCGGCGGCGAAGCGCTCGGCATTCTGCTCGTCGGAGAGACGCTCGACGACGCCGTCTTAGGTCCGGACGTGGCGCGCCGCATGGGCGCCAACGCCATCTTGAAAATCCCGTTCGACGTCGAGCGTTTGCGCCGCAAGGCGCGCGACCTTGTGGCGGAAATCGCTGCGGCCCAGAAAGTCAGGCCGCAGGCGGGCCAATCCGCCGCCGCCGCGCCATCGCCGCCGCCCAAAGCCTCCGCTCCTCCTAGGCCCGTCGTCGCCCCGGCCGCTCCGGCGGACGACGCCGTGCGGCGGACCTTCGGCGACGTTTCGGCCGAGGATTTCGCCATCGTCGGGCCGGAGCGGCTCGGCGAAGCCGTCTGGTGGACGGACAAGCTGGAGCAGGCCAGCTACTACGACGTCCTGACGCTGCCGCGCACGGCCGGGGCCGGCGAGGCGAAACTGCGCTATTTCGATCTCGCCCGCCGCTTTCATCCCGACCGCTTCGCCCTCGTCAAGAACGAGATCCTCGCGAGCACCCTGGGCGCGCTCTTCAAGCGAGCCAGCGAAGCCTATCAGACGCTTTCCAACCCCGACCGCCGCAAGGCCTACGACGAACAGCTCGACGCCGGCGGCGAGTTGCGTTACGTGGAGCGGAAACGCGAAACAAAAGGCCCCAAACGGCAGGAGGAAGCGATCACCAATCCTCAGGCGCGCAAGTTCTACCAGATGGCCTTGGCCGCCATCAACGACGAAAACTGGCCCTCCGCCAGGCTCAATCTCGCGCTGGCGGCGAAGGCGATGCCGGGCAACGAGGTCATCCAATCCAAGATCGACGAAGTAAAGGCGAAGCTGAATCCGGGAGGTTAGCCGAGGAATTGCAGACCGTTTAAGGGCCGGGCCGACCGCGTGCGAGGGCGCAGATGACCGGAACGCGAAAAAACCGCCATCGCTGGGTGCCAGGGGCGATTTTCATTCTCATCTTCCTGGTCTTCGTTTCCATCTGGGGCTACGGCCGCCACCGGGAAAAAGAGCTTCTGGAAGCCAAGACGGCGATCATGGCCCGGCAGGTGGCGATCCGCCTGGAGGAATACGTCTCCGTCCGTCTCAATCGCGTCGCCGAGATGCGCGAACTCTGGCTCGCCGGCCAGATCAGCTCGCCGGCTCCGTTCTCGCGTTACGCGATGAATCTCCAGCGGCAGCTTTCCGGGCTTCAGGCCGTCAACTGGGTGGGGCCGGACGGAACGATCGAGTGGGTCGTGCCGGAGGGACCCAACCGCCTCGCCCAGGGCAGGAACCTGAAGCAGCACCCCGGCGCAGCCTCGACGTTTCTCGCCGCCGCCGAAACCGGTCAGATGCGGCTCACGCCGCCGATCGAACTGCTGCAGGGCGGGCGCGGCATCGCCGCCTATATTCCGGTGATCGAAGGCGGCCAGACCATCGGTTTTCTCAACCCCGTCTTCCGCATCGACACACTGATGGAGGATGCGCTCGCCAAGGGCGTGCGCGATCATTTCGCGGTCACGATCAGCGACGGCGACCAGCCGGTATGGGCCTCGGCCAGCCTCACGCCGCTGATGGCGGCCTTCGCCTCGGAAACGCAGACGATCAACGTCGGCAACCGCCTCTGGAAGCTGGCGCTCACGCCAAGCGAGAAGATGATCCGCGGGGCGCATTCGGCGATGGCGCACCTGGCGCTGTTTTTCGGCTTCCTGCTCGCCGTCGGCCTGGCGCTCGTCTACACGCTGTTGGTCAAGCGCGAGGATCAGCTCGCCGAGAGCGAGGCCCGTTACCGTACGCTGTTCCACAACGCCCAGGCAGGGCTGCTGCGGCTCTCCCCCGACGGCAGGATCGTGGACGCCAACCGCACGATCGCCGCTCACTTCGGTTATGACGATCCGGAGCGCTTCGTCCGCGAATTCGACTTCGCCGCCCATTGGGCGGACGCCGGCGAACGAATGGGGTTCGAGCGGACGCTCGCCGAGCGCGGCGAAATCCAGGGATTCGACGCGCTTTTCAACACGGAGAACGGACGGAGTTTCTGGCTGCGCCTCTCGGCCAGACTGTTTTCCGAGGCGGGACACGTGGAGTGCGTGGCGATCGACGTCTCGCAGCAGAAACAGGCCGAACGGGCGCTGATGGAGAGCGAGCGCAAGTTCCGCGCCCTGGCCGAATCGACGAGCGCCGCGATCGTCATCGGCAAGCTCACCCAGGACGGCCGCTCGACCACGCTCTTCGCCAACCGCGCCGCCGTCGAATCGTCCGGCTATACGATGGAGGAAATGGGAGCGATCGACTCCCTGGAACTGCTCCATCCCGACAGCGCCGCCATCATCCGCGCCTGGCGCGAAGCGGCGCTGCGCGGCGAACAGCCGCCTATTCCGCCGAGTTCGGAGTTGCAGTACCGCACCAAGAGCGGCGAATGGCGCTGGATCGAGACCAGTTCGGGCGACTTCGAACTGGACGGCGAGCGCGCCTGGGTATCGACGCATTTCGACGTCACCGAGCGCAAGCGCGCCGAAGAGGCGCTGCGGATCTCCGAAGCGAAATACCGCAACATTTTCGAGAACGCCCAGGTGGGGCTGTTCCGCATCCGCACGTCCGACGGCAAGGTGTTGGAATCCAATCCGACGATGGCCAAATTCTACGGCTACGACAGCCGCGAACAGTTCGTAGCCGAATATTACATGGCCCCCAACTGGGTGGTCCCCGCCGAACGCGAGCGGCTTTACGCCGAGTTCGCCAGGGGGAGGGGCCAGGTGAACAATTTCGAGGCGCAATTCTACCGCAAGGACAAGACGCCGATCTGGGTGCGCTTCTCCGCCACGCTGTCGCCCGACAAAACCTACTTGGAGGGCGTGGGCATCGAGATCACCGAGGAGAAGGAAACGGCCCGCGCGCTGGTGGAGAGCGAGCAGCGTTTCCGCGCCCTGGCCGACAGCACCAGCGCGGTCATCTTCATTTTCAAAAACGATCGGATCGTTTACGCCAACCAGGCGGCGCTGAAATCCTCGGGTTACACCTGGGACGAACTGCGGACGATGGACCCCGGGCGGATGCTCCATCCCGATTCGATCGCCGAAATCGCGCGGTTGCAGACCGAATGCCAGCAGACCGGCGCGCAAAGCGAACCGATCGAGATCAAGGTGTTTTCCAAGTCGGGCGAACTGCGCCATGTCGAGAGCACGTCGGCGGTGATGCTCGTCGATGGCGAGGAGGCGGTGATCTCCACCAACTTCGACATCACCGAGCGCAAACGCGCCGAGCAGGCGCTGCGCGAGTCCGAGGCGAGCTACCGGACGATTTTCGAGACCACCGGCACGGCGACGATGATGGTGGACGAGGGCGGGATCGTGACCCTGGCCAACGCCGAGTTCGCCGCGCTCACCGGCTGGAACCGCGCCGAAATCGAAGGCCGGATGTCCTGGACGGCGTTTTTCGCGCCCGACTCGGCGCGGGCCATGCAGGAATACAAAAAAAGGCGCGACCGCGACCCGGCCTCGGCGCCGAACCAGTACGAGGTGAAGCTCGTCGATCGCGCCGGCCGCGTTCACGAAGGGCTGCTGCTTGTCGGACTCGTCCCCGGCACGACCATGCGCGTCGCCTCCTTCCTCGACCTCACGGCGCGCAAGCAGGCCGAACGGCAGATGCTGCGCGCCGACAAGATGGCCGCCTTGGGCCAGATCATCGCCGGCGTGGCCCACGAGATCAACAACCCGAACAACTTCATCTATTTCAACCTGCCGATCCTCAAGCGCTACATTGAAGCGATCCGCCCCTGGCTCGACGAGGCGGCACAGCGGCGGCCGGATCTGATGCTGTTGAACATGCCCTACGAGGCGTTTCTGGAGGATCTCCACAAACTCATCGACAATATGCAGCACGGCTCGCGACGGATCACCGGCATCGTCTCCGAACTGAAAGATTACATCCGCAGCCACGAGGTGGAGGAGCGCCGCCCGCAGCCGCTCGGCCACGCCATCGACCACGTCATGTCGCTGGTGGGAAAACAGGTGGGCAAGACGGTGAAGCGGATGGAAGTCGAGGTCGAGGAGGGCCTGCCGCCGGTGATGATGAACGAAGGCAAAATCGAACAGGTGCTCATCAACCTCATCATCAACGCCGGCCAGGCGGCCGACAAAGACGACTCTTTCGTCCGCCTCAAGGCTCGCCGCGCGGAAACGGCCCCCGGTTTCGTGGCCGTGGACATCGCCGACAACGGCGCGGGGATCGCCCCGGAGATTCTAAGCAAGATATTCGATCCCTTCTTCACCACCAAGTCCCGCGATCAGGGCACGGGCTTGGGGCTGGCCATCTGCCAGCGCATCGTCGAGGAGCACGGCGGGCGCATCGCCGTGGAAAGCGACGTCGGCCGCGGGACGACGTTCACCGTGTTTCTTCCCGTCCATGCCGAGGGCGCCGCATGACGACGAAAGCCGCCATTCTCCTGGTCGATGACGAAACCGCCTTCCTGGACAGCGTGGCGCGCATGCTGCGCATAGAGGGCTACGACGACCTGACGCCGATCGCCGACCCGACGCAGGTCGAAGCGCTTCTGGAGCGAAAATCCTTCGATCTGGCTTTCCTCGACATCACCATGCCGAAGCTCGACGGCCTCGACCTTTTGAAGCTCATCAAGGAGCAGAGCCCGGAGACCGAGTGCATCATGGTGACGGCCAACGAACAGGTGCCGCTGATCCTCAAGGCGGGCCGTCTCGGGGCCTACGATTATCTGGTCAAACCGATCCTGCCGGAGCAGCTGACGCACGCGCTGGAGCGGGCGCTGGAGCACAAGCGGCTCTGGGAGTCGCTGCAACTGCGTTCGAAGGCGACGCTGGACCGCGTGTTGAAAAGCCCGGAAGCGTTCGCGGCGATCGTCACCGCCAGCCGGGCCATGAAGCGGCTTCTGCGCGAGGCGGAACTGCACGCCGCCAGCGCCATTCCGGTGCTGATCACCGGCGACACGGGCGTGGGCAAGGAGCTTCTGGCCCGCGCCGTGCACGACGCCAGCCGCCGCGCCAAGGGGCCCTTCGTGCCGGTCAACATGCTGGCGCTCTCGCCCACGCTTTTCGAAAGCGAATTCTTCGGGCACGTCAAAGGCTCCTTCACCGGGGCCGACCGCGACCGCACCGGCTACCTCGCCCAGGCGAAGGGCGGCACGCTGTTTTTGGACGAAATCGGCGATCTGCCGATGGAGATTCAGGGCAAGCTGTTGCGCATCCTCCAGGAGAACGAATTCACCCCCGTCGGCTCGACGAAGACCGAGCGCGCCGACGGGCGCTTCGTCGCCGCCACCAATCAGGACCTGGACAAGCTCGTCCAGCAGCGCAAATTCCGAAAAGACCTGCTTTACCGGCTGCAGTTCGCCCATCTGCACCTGCCGTCGCTTGCCGAGCGCAAGGACGACATCCCGGTTCTGGCGGCGCACATCCTGGGCGGGCACGAGCGCGACGTGCGGCTCTCGGAAGAGGCGGAAGCGCTGCTGGTCGCCTACGACTGGCCGGGCAACGTGCGCGAGTTGAAGGGCGTTCTGGAGGCGGCGGCCAACCTCGCCGAGGATGGCCTGATCCGCCCCTCGCACCTGCGCATCAACGTCCGCGCGGCCAAGGCTCAGCCGGCGACGCTCGCGACGACGCCGACGGGCGGGCTGGAGCCGATGGCGGAGGTGGAGCGGCGGCACATCCTCGCCGTTTACGAGGCGGTGGGGATGAACAAAAGCCAGGCGGCGCGCGTCCTGGACATCGGCCTGCAGACGCTGCACCGCAAGCTCAAGACATATGGAGTGAAGTAAATCCGCCGCACGCCTTACTTCCGGCGCAGCAGGTCGAGCAGGGAGGAGCGGTCGAAGTAAACTTCGTTGCGATAAATCCTACCCTCGTCGTTCAACTGCACGAGGCACACGCCGACGATCTCCAGCGCCGCGTCGCCGACGGGAATCGTCGCCCGCCATTTGTTGAGGAAACCGTCCTGCATGGGGAAGGCCTCGACCTGCGTCCACACCCAATCCGGAAAGCGGGCCAGGAGCTTCCGGAAGTAGGCGAGCAGCGCCTCCTTGCCGCGGACGCCCTGGGGGACGGCCGGGTCGAGGTAAAGGACGTCATCGGCGTAGAAGGCCGCCAGCCGTTCGGGCTGGTCGCCCGTCCACGCCGGCAGCCACTGCTCCGCGAAGCGCCGCGCTTCTTCCGCCGTCAGATGCTTCATCGAATTTTCTCCAATACTGATAATACCGAATGGCAAGCCAAAGGAAAACGTTTTCGCCGTGCGCCATGGCTTGCTCGCAAGCCATGCGGCCTTCGCCCGTGAAATTATCTACGGCATGCTTTGCAAGCAAAGCATGGCACACATTCAAATCACATCAGGGCCGACCATCCGAGGCGCGGGGCGAGCGCCCCCGAGGCGCATCCGGCTAGATATCGCGAACCACCACGCCTTGCGCCGTCTCGGCGAAGGCGACGTCCGGAAGGCGTTCCTGCGCGAAGCGAACCGACCAATCGCGCTCGAAAAGAACAACCGGCCGTTCGCGAATGTCGATCACCACAAGCCCTGCGCAGGCCCTTTGCAAGGCGTCAAAATCAAGAGGCTTGCCGTTCTTCGGGGAAACCCAGCGCGCCATCTGATAGCCCAGCGGTTCCAGCCGCACCTCCGCGCCGTATTCCTCCTTGAGGCGGTACCTGGTCACCTCCATCTGAAGCTCGCCGACGGCGCCGAGGATCATCTCGCCGGAGCGCCCGCCGGGCGGACGATAAAGCTGCACGGTTCCTTCCTTCGCGAACTGCTCGACGCCGCGAATCAATTGCTTGCGGCGCATCGGGTCCTGGGAAACGAGGCGGGCGAAATGCTCCGGCGCAAAGCTCGGAATCCTCTCGAATTCGAACCTGGCCTCCTCGGTCAGAGTGTCCCCGATCTCGAAAAAGCCCGGATCGAACACGCCGATCACGTCTCCGGAAAACGCCTCTTCCACGAGGCTGCGCTCCTGCGCGACGAACTGCGCGGGGTTGGCGAGACGAATATCCCGCCCGGAAGGCACATGATGAACCTTCATTCCGCGCTGGAAACGGCCCGAGCAGATCCGCACGAAGGCCACGCGATCGCGGTGCGCCCGATTCATATTCGCCTGCACCTTGAAGACGAAACCGCTGAATTCGTGATGACAGGCGGACAAGGAACCCGCGCTTGTCATGCGCGAGCTCGGCGCAGGCATGATTTCACAAAACGCGTTCAGAAAAACCTCAAGGCCGAAATTGTTGATGGCGCTTCCGAAGAACATGGGCGAGACCTCTCCGGCCAGAAAGCGCGCGTGGTCGAACCCGTCGCCCGCCGCGTCCAGCAACTCGATCTCCTCGCGCAAATGCTCGTAACCGGCGACGCCAAGTTCGCTTAAGAGCAGCGGATCGTCGATCCCGGACACCCGGAAGGGGGGCGCTTCGCTGCCTTTATTGGCGCTCGATCCGGCCAGGCGCTCGTCGAAAACGTACACCTGCCTGGCGAGCCGGTGGTAAACGCCACGGAAGACGCCGGAACGGAAAATGGGCCAGGTGATCGGGAAGACGCCGATGCCGAGGGTGGACTCCACCTCGCCGACCAGGTCCATGGGATCGCGACCGGGGCGGTCCATCTTGTTCACGAAGGTAAAGATGGGGATTTCCCGGTGACGGCAGACGCGGAAGAGCTTCTGGGTCTGCGACTCGACGCCTTTGGCGCAGTCGAGGAGCATCACCGCCCCGTCCACCGCATGAAGCGTTCGATAGGTATCCTCGCTGAAGTCGGCGTGGCCGGGCGTATCGAGCAGGTTCATCTGCAGATTCCGGTAAGGGAACTGCAAAACGCTGGTGGTGATGGAGATGCCCCGCTCGCGCTCCATCTCCATCCAATCGCTGACGGCGTTCGCGCGGCCGCGTTTCGCCTTTACCGCTCCGGCCAACTGGATCACGCCCCCGTACAGGAGCAGTTTTTCCGTGAGCGTCGTTTTGCCCGCATCGGGATGGGAGATGATGGCAAAGGTCCGGCGGCGCTGTACTTCTCTTCGTATATGTTCGTTGACTGTCATCCTGCATCCACGGTTACGGCTTACTGAGGTTGTGTATCGGCGACCAGGGCGTTGCGCAAGGGTTTCGCCGGTCGGCGCGGCCCGCCCGGACAAAACAAGTCGATGAGCGCCCGATCGCGGCGCGAGCTAGTTCGAGCGAACGGAGAGCGAGTGCGGCGCGTCAGACGCGGGAAGGATCACGGGGGACAGGCCCTCACAAAACGGGCGGGGCCATCGCCGGAGACCATTGCGGCGCGGGAGAGGTCGAATCTGATTTTGTCGGCATCGCGGTTCTTCATGTACGCTATCGCTCCTTCAAGAGCGCTCTTCTACAATGGATTACCCATCAGGTCAAGGGAACTCTTGATCTTGCCGCCGGCAGGGATGGGCAAATTCTCTACCCATCATTCCCGGCGCTCGTGAATTGATGGGGGACTACGCCTACTCCTACACGTTTACCCTCTGTCACATTTCAGGAAATTGGAGGCTTAGGCGTTCGAGGCGATGGGATTCTTCTCCGGCGCGCTCTTCTTCGGCTTGGCGAACGGACTGGATTTCGCCAGGCGCTTGAAATAGGCGATTTCCTCCTCGTGCGTCATATTCTTGATCTCTTCGTAAATTCGTTCCTGCGCTCGCCGCTTGAAGGCGATGCAGTCGAAGGATTTTCTAGTTCTCTTCTTCATCGGGGACCGCCTCCTTCGGGGAAAGGATGGTCAGAATCCCATATCCCATCCGCAGGTTGACCTGGTTGTACGCCTTGATCTTGTCGAGGCGCACGATGTGCTTGAAATTCCACGACACGATGGCGTCGGCGCGGGCAAGGGTGGCCAACGCGACGTGCGTGGCGTCGTCGATCCACTTTCGCCCCAAGACGCCCGCTTCCACGTAGGCATCCCGCAGTTCCAGCGCCGCCGGGACGATTTCCAGCCTTTCGATTCCGTCGGCGGGCAACGATTCGGCAAGGCCGCGTATCCTCTCCGGCGCGCCCAAAAGCTCGCCCGCGACCACGTCGCTGATGAGCCCGATCATGCGCCCTTCGCGGATCGCACGGACTAGACGCACCGACTCCGCTTTGAATTCGGGGTCGAAACATCCTCCGAAAACCGACGTGTCCAGGTAGACTCGAAGCTTTCTCGCCATCGGTCGTCCTTTCGGGCCAATTGTACCCGGCGACGCCCCGGGCCGTCAACCTAACAAGAAGACCTGGATTTTCGTTCTCGACTGGAGCCGTTTTAGTTGGCTCCTTCAGGAAGGCTTGTTTTCGATGTGTGCCATGGCTTGCTCGCAAGCCATGCGCTCTCCATCCGTGAAATTATCTGCGGCATGCTTTGCAAGTATTGTAGGTCGGGCATTTTTTTTGCCCGACATCTTTGTTGTTTTTGAATGGAAAAAGGCAGGTCGGGCAAATGTCATGCCCGACAAACAAACGCTTATGAAATGTCGGGCTAATCCAGATGCTTTGTGATCGACAGGATCGAGGGATCGTCAGGAATATTGGTTTCTGCAAAGCCCATTTGCTTGCCGAACTTGCGCATGGCCGAGTTGCTTTTAAGCACTGAGCCAGATATTTGTTTTACCCCGCTTGCTTGAAGGTGACTTATCAAGGCCTTCATCAGCCTCGTCCCAATGCCGCGCTTTTGCCATTTGTCCGCAACGACAATCGCAAACTCGCAGTTCGCCCGATCCGGATCGATCACGTATCGCGCCACTCCGATTTCTTCTTCGCCCGATTCTCCACCGCGCAGGACAATCAGGGCGACCGCGTTTCGCGAATCGGGTTCCGTAAAGTATTTTAATTCTTTCTTGCTGAGGTCTTTGATCGTGCCATGAAAACGGAAATAGCTGGACTGAGCGGAAAGTCCCTGTACGAACGCCTGCTCTCTGGCGGCATCGGCAGGTGCGATATGGCGCAGCATCAGCTTCGTGCCATCGGCAAGTGTCCAGGTTCCTTCACTATCGTCTTGACCCATGATATGACCTCACAATCATTGTTAAGGTACGGATAACATCTTGAGAACGGATGGGCAAATTCTTTACCCATTATTTCCGGCGATCATGAGTTTGATGGGTAACAAGTTACCCATCCTACGCTACTACCAGGTGCTTCATCATAGTAGGTCGGGTAACTCGTTACCCGACAATTCTTATCTTTTCTTTGTCGGGTAAAATATTTACCCGACCTACCCGGCTAAACAGGCCGCGCGCCAAGACCAAGTATCGAGAATGATTATTTATTATTCATATTTACAATACCCTCGCAGGCTCGTTTATTGCCGTTTCCGCAGAATTTCCCCAGAATTTCAGAAGCAGTTTTTGTATCTCTCTTCACGCCCTCACCATTATGATAGCAAATACCCATGTTAATGCAGCTATTATCGTCGCCCTTTTCGCATCCCTCAGAAAAGAAAGAAAACGCAATCTGGAGTCTGTTATTTCTGTTAATGTCATTTAGTGGAATACCAGGTTCATTAAAGTAATAAGCCAACCCATAACGGCCACAAGCTTGGCCAACATTTTTCGTGCATGCTTCTCTGTACAGCCAAAATGCTAGTTTTGAGTCCTTCTGTATATTATTTCCATTTTCATATTCAATAGCCAATCGGTTACAAGCTTCGCCGTGTCCGGCTTTACAGGCCTTACCGAACATTTCAATTGCCCTCTGCATATCCAATTCCACGCCCTGACCTTCGGAATAAATTAAGCCTAGCTTGAAACAACGCCAGTCATTTCCATTCGCGCAAGATTTTTCACAATAAGAAAACGCCATCTTGCGATCCTGAGGAACTCCTTTTCCATCAAAGTACATATCACATAGAACTGAGCAACCCGAAGCTTCAAGCTGGTCGCACTGCTTTGAAGCTAATTGAAATTCTGTAGCCTCTTTCGTAACTATTCCCTGTTCGTCCCAAGCAATCCAATGACCGGTTAGTACTCCCGCTTGGTAGGATATTTCTTGTTTCTTCGCTCCGTTCTTGTGCCAATAAGTCCAAATCCCGTCGAATTTTTCCCTTATAATATTTCCCTCTTTTTCTATCTGGCCATTCTCATAATAGAAAGTCCACAAACCCTTTTGCTCGCTTTCCTCACGCGTGCCTTCCATTCTCTTGTTTCCCGTTTCGTGCCAGCTAATCCAATGACCAGTCATTTTTCCGTTGTTGAATTCACCACGCTCCTTCAGCGTCCCGTTATCGTACCAGCTTTGATAAGGGCCATGCCTTACAAAAGTTCCACTCTCGCCCTGTTTCTGGCACCACTGCTCGAAACCATTAGGCGGGGCCTGCCCAACAAGATCGGTTCCCCAGGGGCATGGACCTTTGAAATAATAAATTGTATACGCGCCAGCGGCCAAACCTAGCACCACAATTACGCATAATAGAAAATATCGACTGTACCGGTTGGTCTTGATAAGCCAAACTATTCTACGGAAATACCCTAGATCTGGAAACTTGAAAGAAAATTTCCCGTCAAACAAAGGACTCATTCCAGCTGACGCAAGGATGCAGCCAACCCCTGCAAATAATACGGCCCATCCCCACTGTATTTGAACTGTTTGCGCGGCAGCACTTGCGAGATTTTCGGCAATTTCCTTGAAAGGATTCCCTTCAAGGGCTTTTGTTGTGTCAGGTGCCGTTTCGTGGAGTGCCGCTTGCAATTTTACAAAAGTGTACATCATTATGCCAAGACTGCTAATACCGGTAACCCAAAGCCATTTATACTTTTCCAGTAGAACTAATACAAGAGTTGCAACCGCCAACGGAAGTATGTATACACCTTCGCCCCTTCCGTTTCCTATGTAATTTACATTGCCGACAATCGGAATGCTGATTATTGGCGCAAAGATCCCGCAAAACAACAACCCTGCTCCAACAATTCCGATGAGTTTCTGATTGTTCATTTGCTTTCCTTTTAATCAATTGGCTGCCTGATTTGTCAAATTTAATGTCTATATCAACAAGCGTCCCTCTTCGGGTTCTAGCCTTTAATCAGGCCGGGTGGCCTGCTTGAGGTGTGCCATGCTTGGAGCTTACGACAAGCATGTTTTTTCTTCACATGCCTGTCGCTGGGCTCCAGGCATGCCACACCCTCACGCACGTTTCCTCAGGTTCATACAGGCCGCCCGCCCGTTATGTTTGCAGCATCTACAATTTCGGGGTAGTAACGTACCAATGAGGTAACATAAATTCCCCATGCTTCCCAGATAGCGAGAACATCATCCTCAATGATCCTTACCTGTTTTTCGTAAATCTGGTCATAGTTTTCGATGTATCGATCGGTAGCTTTTGCCGTTATAATAAGTCGCTCGGAATTGCCGGGCATTGGAACCATTTCAATTGCAATATCGGGTAAATATTTTGCAACGGCTTTAGTGAAATTGGTATGTGGTACGGCTAAGTCATCAGAAACGAATTTGTTTTCGGGCTTTTCGGAATTGAACAAGTACTCCCTGAAATGGTTGATGGTGCTTCTTTCCTCATATTGTGGATAGTTCCATCGAGTTATTTTCCAATCGCTCAACCAGTCAGAGTTAACCATCTTCCAGAGTCTTTTTGCAGCTAAAAAGTCTGTGTCGGAAAATATTTCTCCTCCCTTGGGGAATTCGATAGCTAAGGAAATGGCATTGACTAAATCTTTCACCAATGCCTCTTTAATCTCTCTTTTCTCCTCCGGTTGGGTTTCTTCAATGAGGCTGTAAGTTATTGGAAATCTTCTATGACCCAAGTCAAAAGGCAGATCCTTGGGAGTACAACCGTTCGCATTATTCATAACACCAATTATTCGTTGCCATCCCAGTACCGGGAGGGCGTAGCCAAACTCTATCAAGACATTGGCATTGGGAGAGGGTTTTGGATCAAGACTTACTATTGTGCAGTCCCAGATGAAAACATCTGAACTGCGTATTTTCTGGAGGATAGTATCTGTCACTGCCGGGGTGCCACTAACTCCCGCAGTGTCGTGATCGACGGTAATCCTTACCGTACCTGATTCGTTTATTCTCCTTGCAGCTTTGTCAATACATTCTCCAATGAAACTCCGGTTAATACGAGTAGGTGAGTTGGACTGCCATGACCAAAATATTGTCAAGTTACTTGGATTGGTTTCACTCATTAATTGAATTCCTCCGATAATCGCACCACCGCTTGTGCAGCAGGACTATGCGATCCTATTAGCTGGATCAGCCAATTCACACCATTGCTGCAAATTTCTTTGACGAACCCGCCAGCAGCCCCTGCAACGGCAGCAGTAAGAATTAATTCATGCATATTTTTGCCTTCTAGCTAAGCATTTAATTTTCAGGGCAGAGAAAACTCGCCCATCATCCGATTAAAACTGCCTCCGGAGCGCATTTCCATGCGCTCCGGCGCGTCGCTACATTTCTCAATGGTGTGAAATCGAGATGCTACGCCTACCCGCACCCGTGCTGCTCGCCGCAGTTGAGGCAGCGGTAGCAGGCCCCCGAGCGGGTCATGATCTCGCCGCACTTCGGACAGGACGGCGCGTCCTCCTGGTTCACCTTGCTGCGCCGCGAGGCCGTTTTCGCCTTCGGCTCCTTCGCGTCGGCGGCCAGAAGCGGCCCCTCGCCGTTGGACATCGACGGCTGGGTCTGGTTGCCGATCAGCCGCTGCTCCTCCTTGGAGAGGAACTTCGCCGCCAGCCAGCGGAAGATGTAGTCGTAGATCGACTTGGCGAAGGGGATCTCCGGGTTGCCCGTGAAGCCCGAGGGCTCGAAGCGCATGTGCGAGAACTTCTCCACGAGGTCCGCCAGCGGCACGCCGTATTGCAGGGCCAGGGACGTCATCGTGGCGAAGCCGTCCAGGAGGCCGGAGATCGTGCTGCCCTCCTTCGACATGACGATGAAGATCTCGCCCGGCTTGCCGTCCTCGTACATGCCGACGGTGAGATAACCCTCGTGCCCGGCCACCACCATCTTGTGGGTGATCGACATCCGCTCGTTGGGCAGTTTGCGGCGGGCGGTCTTGGCCCGCTCCGCCTCGCTGATCGTCTCGGCGAGCGCCGCCTCGACCGTCGGCTCGGCGGCCGGCTCCGGAGCCGCCGCGATCTTGCCCGCCGCCGTCTTCTTCTTCCCCTTGCTGGTGTTCAAGGGCTGGGTGCGCTTGGAGTTGTTGCGGTAGATGGCCACCGCCTTGAGCCCCAGTTTCCAGGCGGCGAGGTAGGTGTTCATGATCTCTTCAACGGTCGTGTCCTCCGGGACGTTGACCGTCTTGGAGATCGCGCCGGAGAGGAAGGGCTGGCAGGCGGCCATCATCTTGACGTGGCCCATGTAATCGATGTAGCGCACGCCCTTGGTCGGCTGCAGGGCGCAGTCGAACACGGGCAAATGCTCCAGCTTCACGGCCGGCGCGCCCTCGATCGTCTCGTTCTCCTCGATGTACTTCTCGATCTGGCGGATCTCCTCGGCCGAGTAGCCTAAGCGCCGCAGCGATTCCGGCACGGCGTTGTTGACGATCTTGAACATGCCGCCGCCGACGAGCTTCTTGTATTTCACGAGCGCCAGGTCCGGCTCGATGCCCGTCGTGTCGGCGTCCATCATGAAGGAGATCGTCCCCGTCGGCGCGAGCACCGTCACCTGGCCGTTGCGGAAGCCGTGCTTCTCGCCCCAGGCGTAGGCCTCGTCCCAGGCGTCCGCCGAGGCCTGATAGAGCGGCTTGGGCAGCTGCGCCTTGTTCAGCTTCCTCGCCGCCGCCCGGTGCTGGCCGATGACGCGCAAAAACGAGCCGCGGTTCGGCGCGTACTCGCGGAAGGGCCCGAAGGCCTTGGCGAAGCGCGCCGAGCCGTGGTAGGCGCGGCCGGTCATCAGCGAGGTGATCGCCGCCGCGTAGGTGCGGCCCTCGTCGGAATCGTAGGGCAGGCCGCGCGCCATCAACAGCGCGCCGAGGTTGGTGTAGCCCAGGCCCAGGGGGCGGTAGAGGTGGCTGTTCCAGGAAATCTGCTGGCGCGGGTAGCTGGCGTTGTCAACGATGATTTCCTGCGCCGTGATGAAGATGTCCACCGCCTTCTGGAAGGCCTCGACGTCGAACTCGCCGTCCTTCGTCCGGAACGACAGCAGGTTGAGCGAGGCGAGGTTGCAGGCCGAGTCGTCCACGAACATGTACTCGCTGCAAGGGTTGGAGGCGTTGATGCGCTTGGTGTCCAGGACCGGATTCCAGCGGTTGATCTCGCTGTCGAACTGCATTCCCGGGTCGCCGCAGACGTGGGCGCCCTCGGCGATCTTGCGCAACAGTTCGCGGGCCTGGTAGGTGTCGATCGTCCGGCGGTCGGTGATCGCCTTCGTCTCCCATTTCTCGTCGGCCTCGGCGGCCTTCATGAACTCGTCGGCGACGCGCACCGAGTTGTTGGAGTTCTGGAAAAACACCGAACCGTAGGCCTCGCCGTCGAACGACGAGTCGTAGCCCTGCTCGATCAGCGCCCAGGCCTTCCGTTCCTCTTTCACCTTGCAGTCGATGAACTCGACGATGTCCGGGTGGTCGGCGTTCAAAATCACCATCTTCGCGGCGCGGCGCGTCTTGCCGCCCGACTTGATGACGCCGGCGAAGGCGTCGTAGCCCTTCATGAACGACACCGGCCCGGAGGCGATGCCGCCGGTGGAGAGATGCTCCTTGCTGGAGCGCAGGGTGGAGAGGTTGGTGCCGGTGCCGGAGCCGTACTTGAACAGCATGCCCTCGGTCTTGGCGAGGGTGAGAATCGACTCCATGGTGTCCTGGACGCTGTTGATGAAGCAGGCCGAGCACTGCGGGTGCGGCTCCAGGCCGACGTTGAACCACACCGGCGAGTTGAACGCGCCCATCTGGTGCAGGAGCAGGTAGGTGAGTTCGTTCTCGAAGACGTCGCGGTCCTTCTTGGAGGCGAACACGCCCTGCTTGAGCCCCCAGTCGGCGAGGGTGATCGAAACGCGGTCAATCAGGTCGCGCAGGCTTTTCTCGCGCGTCGGTTCGCCCAGCTTGCCGCGGAAGTATTTGCTCACCACGACGTTCGTCGCCAGCTGGCTCCAGAAGTCGGGCATTTCGATGTCGTTCTGCTCGAAGATCGTCTGGCCCTTGTCGTTGGTGATGGCGGCCGAACGCTTCTCCCAGGTCACTTCCTCGTAAGGATGCACGCCCTCGCGCGAAAAATAGCGCGGAATGGCGAGGCCCGGCCCCGCGTGATGCAGCTTCTCCGCCTGGATGCGGTAGTTGCCGCCGGGCAGCCGCTCGATGAGTTCCTCTTCCGAGGGCGCGGGCGAGGGGGCGGGCGCGGCTTGGACTTTGGCCTTCGGGGGGTCGTACAATTCGGAAAACGCGGCCGTCGCGCTGTCGCCGGCGGGGACGCCCACGGCGGCGGATGCGGTTTTCGGAGTTGCGGTCTCGGGCGTTTGATTCGGTGCCATCGGTTGCCTCCAGTTGATGCGATCCTCGCGGCGCAACGACGCCGTAGCGGATAAGCGAAAATACCCTTCGTTTCCCCTCCGATGCCGCGCCGTTGTCGGGCGCAAGCATCCCCTCCCGGCTCCGGCGGCGGCCGCCGCGCCGTTCCAACTGCTCAAAGCTGCGGATAATCCCTTGTTCGTACCCCGCCTGCCGCCGGATGAACCTCGGGTCGTTTCCGGCTCCCCTCGACGGCTGGGCCTAGCTTATTTTCACTGTGTCGGGCCTGCGCGAACTTTCGCTCCGCGCCCGGACACGTCTCGTTTGTTTCAACTTCGGATGGGCCAATTCCGCCCGGCGGCGTTTTCGACACGCAAGGGCCAGTGCTAACAAATCGCCGCCGGCTTGTCAAGGCCAACACACAAGATCTTGGCCCAACTCTGAGGCAAACTATACCACATCTTGGGGCATTTTTCAATCCAAATCGCCGCCTTGCCTGGAAAAATCCGCGCCGTTATGGCACATTGCGGCATTTTTCGTCCACAGGCGTGTCAAATCGGGGTGAATGCCCAACGAAAACCATCGTCTGACGCAGGGCGGCGTCGCTCGGGGCCAGGTCGAGCGCCGTCCGGAGCCTTTTTTTCGGCGTGGATGCCCGTTGAGGCTGTTGTTCACCAAGCGACAGCCGAAACGGAAATGCGTTTTTCAAAATAGTAACACCTTGTAATTATAGAAGTATTAACATTTTAACGAGCATATCACAAACCATGCCACTTTGATCGGCGATCCTTCGCTACTCTCAACATACTGTAAATAAACGGTAACTTCAGTTACTCGCGCCGCCTTAACCTCTCCATAATATTCAAAATTATGAATATAGGAATATTCATATTATTTGAATCGGCATCTTACCGTAATTGCAGGAAAAATGTTGCTTTATTTTCAACATGCCGCTGGAAACCGGAGCCGCAACAGATTCCTCGGCGAGCGGTTCATCGCTTCGAAGACAGTGCAACCCTCTTTTTGAAATTCGCTCTCGATGTAATGGGGGTCGGGTGCTGGTTTGAAAAGAGACGCCCGCGCGGGAGTAACGGAGGAAAGGTGCATGGATTCCAAGGCCACTTTGCTGCCGGGGAGAGGGCCACAACTCCCCGACCGCCGTTAGTCCCGTTTTTTTAAAGAGCCGCTCCCGCGCGGGCAAGCGAAACGCAGGACGCCCTCATGATAAAGCAAGAGGGATGCCAACTTGGCGTCTTAGCGATAACATCTTGTATTTACCTAAATATTCACGAAGCCGAGCCGAGCCTGGACAACGGGAAAAGCGGTGGACGACGGTGCTTCCGGACGAGAATGTCGCGGCTATCGCCTGGGGTTGACAAGCCGGCCGACAGACCCAAACGGAAGGGGAAAAGCAGAATCTTATGTGTCAAGTTTACTTGACACTCGCTCGCTATTTTGCCCTTTCAGCGCGGGCCGACGACGTAGGCGCTGCCGGTGAAGGCGCTGTAGTCGATGAGCCCCACGGGATATTCGGAGATCAGCGACGATGGATCCAGCGAGCCCGCCCACCAGTTGCTGCGCACGTCGATCACGCCGCCGCTCAACGAAAGGGCGGTCAGCGCGATGTCGTCGCCGCGCGAGACGCCGTAAAGCGTCGTGTCGGCGCGGATGCTCTGGGTGTCGCCCCAGCCGCTGTCGTAAACGTACACGCTGATCGACGCGGCGTTTGCATCCGCAAGATCGACCCAGCAGTTTGAGCAGTCGTAGGACGCGGACCAGAGCGCGGCCCCGGTGTCGCTGCCGCGCAGGACGCCGCCGGTGATGTAGTTGTAGCTCCCGTAGTCGTTCTCGTCGTAGGTCACGCGCGTATAAAGGATCGCGCCGCCGTCCGGGGCGGTCCAGGGCTCGGAGACCCGATACGCGCCGCAGCAGGCCGCGCCGCTCCAGGTCAGGACGGCCGAGGTGTCCGCTTCTTCTATCTGGAAAGACGCCTCGACGGCGTTGGAGAAGATGTTGTTGTTGTTGATGCCGACGGAGGGGATCAGATTGTCCTTCGGGCGGAGGAAAAAACCCTCGCGGCCGTTGAAGGAAATATTGCTGTACGTCAGCGAACCCGAGACGGTCCCCGCCAGTTCGACGCCGTTGCCGCTGTTGTCGCCGAAATGGCAGTAATCGACGGCGATCGCCGACATTCCGGTCGCGTTGAAGCCGTCGCCGGCGTTGCGGCGCAGCGTCGAATCGCTCATCGTCAGGCTCAAGCCGCCGCCTTGCGAAAGCAGGGTCAGGCCGTTGCCGCCGTTGTCGTTGAACTCGACGTAGCTGAAGGTCGCCTCGTAGGCGCTGCCGGTAAGCAGCGCCCCGTCGCCGCCGTTGCCGCGGCTGGCGACGCGCGTCAGCGAGGTCGTCCCGCCGCTCAGCCGCAGGCCCCACTGCCGGCAGGAGCGGACCTCGACCCTTTCCAAGGTCGCGCCCGTAACGATATCGATGCAGCCGTCGCCGTATTCAATGACGGCGTTGGCGAGGTTCGCCGCCGTACCGGCGAGGCGGATTGCGCCCCAGCCGCCGCCTTCGCGGTGGTCCGCGCCGTAGCTGCTGAACAGCACCGGCGCGTCTTCCGCGCCCTGCACGTCCAAGCCACCGTCCACGTTGAGGCTGTAATCGCCGATTTCGTCGGCGGGCTGCGTGTCCTGGAAAACGAACAGCACCTGCGTCCCGGCGGCGACGGCGAGCGTCACGCCCGCCGGCACGTGAATCGTGCCGGTGACGACGATGACGCCGTACCACGTCTCGTCGGCCGCCACCTCGCCGCCGACGTAGCGGATGTCGCTGAAGCTGACTTCGCGCGTCGTGGCGTCCTTCTGGCCCACTCCGTCGCGGACTTCCAGGCCGATGACGTAAGCTTCGTAATCGCCGTAGGTATGCGTGGCGACCTTGGCCGCGCTCCAGGCGGTGTCGAAGGTCCCGTCGTTTTCCCAGTCCCAGCGGACCTCCAGCGCCTCCGCCGCCGTCTCCCGGTCGCTCGACGCCGAGGCGTCCACGGCCACCTGGCGGTCGCCGGCGAGCGTCGCCGTGAAGGCGGCGACCGGCGGATCGTTGCGTACGCGGACAAACGCCGGCTCGGAGATATTGTAACGGCCGTCGCCGCCGTTGGCCTTGGCGGCGAGGACCATCGTGACGCCCGTTGCGGCGTCCGCCGGCGCGACGTAGTCGAACTCGTAGGGCAGCTCCTCGTCGCTGGCGGCCGCCACGTCGTCGATCAACAGATCCACCGATTGGATCGCGCCCCCCTCCATGACGGCGTTGACCAGCACGCGCAAGGACTCGCCCTGCGAAAGCTCCACGGTCTGGCCGGGCTGGGGGCGGACGAGCGTCACCTCGATGGCCGGATCGGGCAGATCCTCCGGGTCCAGGCAGTCGCCGCGCCAGCAGGATTTGCCGGCCTCGCAGTCCGCGTCTGGAAGCCAGCCCGCGCCTCTCTCGTCGCAGACGTGGAAGGCGTCTGCGCCGACGCATTCCTTGGCGCCGGGGCGGCAGCTTTGCAATTGGCATTCCCCGCCTTCGCAATAATGCCCCGCCGCGCAGGGCGCGGCCGGCCCCCAGCTCAAGCCGTCCTCGGCGCAGGTCTGGACGCTGAAATCGTCGGCGCAGAACGTATCGTCGGGCTCGCAAGGCAGCGGCGCATCGCCGTCGGCGTCCGCGTCGTCCGGGTCCTCATCTCCGTCCGGCCCTTCGTCGCCATCCACCACGACAAGGTCGCCGTCCACGACGACAAGATCGCCATCGGCGCTCTCGTCGCTCTCTGTCTTATCTTCGTCGCCGTCATCCTCCGGCGATGAGCCGCCGCCGCAACCGATCAGCGACAGAACAACCAGCAACAGCACAACCGACGGAATCGTCATCGATCGTTTCATAATCGCGCTCCTTGGGCCCGCGCCCCAGCCCGGATTGCTCGTGATAATGTGGAGTTTTGCAAGCGGCTTCCCGTTCGACGAGCACGTCCAAACCCGCGAACGGCCATTACAACTACGCCTTGCGGCGCAGTGTAGCAAGAGTCTTCGCCTTTCGGCAATCCGAAAACGCTTCGGACGATTTTTCCGGATGGCGAGGAAATCGCGCCGAGACCGGGTCGGCGCGACCGCGAAGCGGCCTCAGTCGTTTTCGCTGAACCGCTTTTCCTCGGCGGCCGGGCCGATCTCGACGACGGCGCGGACGAAGTGATGGTCGGAAAGACCGGCCGAGTCCAGCCGATCGACGCGCACGAGGCGCGCCCGGCCGGCGGCGAGAACGAGATCGATCGTCACTTCCGGCAAGGAAACGGGGTAGGTCGCCGGGGCGGCGACGGTGCGTTCGGCGAGACGCGGACTGAGGATTTCCCAAAGCGGCAAGCCGGTGTCGGGATAATCCCAGCCATGAAGGCGGACCAGGGTTTCGCTGACGTCCGGCGCGGGACGCAGCGAAAAGAACGGCTCGTTGAAATCGCCCGCCAGAATCCAGCCCATGGGCGGCAGGACGCGGGCGATGACGGCCGCCTGTTCGCGGCGCGTGTCGCGGCGGCGATAGTCGAGGTGGGTGTTGCCGATCGCGATCCGGTCGTTTTCGCCCAGCGGCAGGGTGAGGGTCAGCAGCGCTCGGCCCTCGGTGGCCGACCAGGCGTTGCTTTCCGGGGGGTTCGGCAGCCAGGTAATCGAGGTCGAGAGGGCCGGCGCGCGGGTGAGCGCCGCCAACCCGTAGCGGCATTCGCGCAGCACGGCGGGCAAGGCGTTGCCCGCCGCGTCCGTCGTCGTGTCGAGCGTGACGGCGAAGTAATGGTGCATCGCCAGCCGCTTGGCGAGGAATTCGCCTTCGTCGATGCGTCCCGTGCGGCGGCAGCCGAAATCCACTTCCTGAAGCAGGATCACGTCGGCCTGGGCGGAGGCGAAGAGTTCGGCCAGCTTTCCCAGGTTTTCCCGGACCACGGCGGCGGGAAGCCCCTGATCGGGCACCGGCTCGACGCCGGCGGCGACGTGCACATTGGCGCTGATAACGGTCAGACGCATGGGGGCGGGCTCGGACGACGAAAGAAGCGGCGCTTCATCGGACGCCCGGACGACGCCGCTCGCCATCAGAAATCCCAAGACCGCCAGCATTCGCCATGGCATGGGTCCTCCTGCCATCGTTTACCACGGAACCCGCTCCCGCACCGACTTGACCCAGCTTTCTTCTTCCTGGAGGTATACCCAGGTGTTCCAGGCGGCGTCGTTTTCCCCCTTGATCGCGATATGCGCGCGAGAAAGCACGGGATCCCAGACGACCCGCACCCGCGAAGCCGGCGCAGGCAGGCGGTGCAGGACTTTGAGCGGCGAAAATCGGCCGGCGCGGCCGATCACCACGACTTCTCCCTGCGCCAGGAGGACCACCGCTTCGTTCTCGCCGCCGGGGGCTATTTGCGTGAACCATACTTCCTTCAAACTGTCCGAGGCGATCGGCTGCTCGCCGCCGGCGATGCGCGCCAGATCGTCGAAGGGATCGAGGCGGCGGTCCGGCCCGACGGCCGGCTTCCAGTCCGCGCCGTATTCGCCGAAATCGCTTTTGAGCGTCGGCCCGCTCATGTCGATATGGAAGGCTCGCTTGTCGGGGGCGGGTTTGATATAGGTGAATTTGTTCTCCCGCCACCACCAGCCATAGAAGCTCGCCTCGCTGAAGGGCGCGACGACGTAAAACTCCGCCACCGTCGAGGCATAGAGACAGACGAACTGTTTCGACGGGCTCTCCCAGCACGCCGGACCGTCCGGCTTGGGCGTCGGTTTGAGTTCGGCGACCGTTCTGATCGCCTTGGCGCGATCGGGCAGAATCAGTCCCACGTCGGCCGGCGACCAGCCGGCGAGCGTCGGATCGCCTTTCGGCTCGACGATTTCCAGCGTCAATTCCACGGCGTCGCCGCGCCTGATGGACACCTTTGCGGGCGCGGGTAGAAAATAGCGGCCCGGCTGCTTCGGATCGGGGACGGCGAATTTGCCGGCGTACTGCTCGACCCATTGGGCGGGGGCGTCGGGATCGCCGCCGGCCGACGTGGGCGCTTCGGCCGCTTCGCGCTCCTCCAGCATGTAATTGTGGATCGGCCCCAGTTCCGCCGGACCTCCCAGCCCCCACTGCGCCAGTTCCGGGGGGCCGGAACGGACCACGGCGCGGACGACGCGAATGGACTGCGCCGGGAAACCGGGGATGCTCTGCGGCGCGGCTTGCGGACCGAGCCACAAGCCGTGCAGTTC
>QZKR01000107.1 GCA_003598065.1 Myxococcales bacterium
CCGCGAAAGCGGGGGTCCAGAACTCATTGATACCAGACTGGATTCAAGCCTTCGCGGGAATGACGAACATCGGCTCCTTCATCTACTGGGATGGGCTCTTAAGCAGGAATCGAGAGGCGCTGAGAGAGAACGGCTTGGCCTTCGAAAAACGTATCGATCAGCCATTCGCCCAGCAGCATGCGATTCTGCCGCGCGCGCTTGGCGCTCGAACCATGGGACTTGAGAACGGCCTCGCGCAGTTCTTCGCCATGGGCAAAGGCCCGTTCGGTGCGCTCCTGCAGCGCTTCGTCCAAGGCGAACAAATTGGGCATCGCGAAGCCGGGGGTGGCATAGTCGAGATAGTAATCCGTCAAACCGGCCTCCCGCATCATTTCTTCAAGAGCCGGGTTGTCTCCAAGGGCGATCGGCGGCACGCCGAACGGCGATCCGAGCAGCAGCGAGGTCGGCCGGGCCGTCACCTGCAAGGCGGCGACGGCAAGCAACGAGGACAATTCGTCGAGCGCCGCATCCGCGCCCGAAATCAGGCGAGAGTGGGCGCGCTCGGTCATCGTTTCCTGGATTGCGCGTGTGATCGGCTGGTCGGGACGCTTCATGGCGGCGAAAACCACCTGTGCGCCGTGACGTTTCACGAGGTAGTCGGAATAGCCGGCCATCTGGGCGATAAAGCGCTGCCGGCTTTCCTTCCCATCCTCCGGCGCAACACGCGAAGGAACAAAACGATTCGTAAACTGAGTCACGGCCGTCCAAACCGGCGGCTCGGTCGAAAACATCTCGCGCGGGCAGACGACCACGATCGGATGCTGCGCCGGATCGATGCGCCAACGGTCGGCGACAGCCCGGCGCAGAGGCTCGGAGGGCGGCCGTTGAAGAAGAATTCCCGAAGCCGTGCAGAACAGCTCGTTGGTCACGCCCAATACTTTCAGTTTTTTCACCGTGGCAGGGGAAGAGACCAGAACCAGATCGACGTGTTTGAGCGCCCTGGCCACCAGCCATTCCTGGGCCGAATTCAACGAGCCGTATCGATCTACATAAGTAACGATCTTCATGCGCCGCCAGTAGGCGGCTTCGATTGTCCGCAACACGCTCCAGACAGCCGACGATTGCTCATCGTCCTGGCCTTCATTGGACAACGAAACGGCGGCCAGGTCGTGGTGGTCGAGCCACAAACGCGGATCGAGCCCCTCCAAACTTGCTGCATCGATAAGGCGCAAACGCCGGTCGGCGGCGGCGGCCGCATCAAGGGCGTGGGCATCTTTCACCAGGATGTCGGCCGCCTCCAGATAAGGACCGAGTACAGCCGCCAAGTCGGCGACAACGGAGTACAGACGGGTTTGGACGGAAAAGGAGCGAGCGCTTCCCCCCGCATGCACGAGAACTTTCAACCCACGCTGTCCACTTGATTTTTCACGCATCATGACGACCAGTTCTATTCATTATAACGCATCGCATTCTGGCGCACAACACTAAAATTCGGCATCTTGTCGCGCCTCTTTAGGTATATAAGGAGGAATCGACGCATAGCGGCACGTTGTTATTGACAGTGGAAGCATACGCGTGTAAATTTATGGCTTAATTAGGTGCAAATGGGTCATCGCTCGCCACGTCGTACCCAGACCAATCTCCGCAGAGGAGGACGACTCATGTTCCGGCGATCCTTAATTTTCTGGGCCGCTTTGGCGGTTTCAAGCGGGTTGCTCGTTCTACTGCTGACGGCTTGCGGTTCAGGAACCAGCGGAGACGACGAGGGCGACGGATCCTGCGCCACGACCTGCCCGGTCGGTACAACCTGCCGCGACGGAAAGTGCGTGCGCTTTCAGGACGGCGACTACACGCCGCCGGACGGCGATAACTTCACCGACGGCGATACGCAGGCTGACGCGGATACCACCGACGGCGATGCGCCGACCGACGGCGACGCCGGCGACGGCGACGACGATGGCTCTGTCGATGGCGATGCGCCTCCCGACGGAGACACCGACGGCGACCTCGATTACGATGTCGCCGAACCGGACCTGGAACTCGATTACACCATGAAAACCTGCCTGAACAATTCAGGTATGGCCGTTCCGGCGATCAAGATCGATCCGAACCGGGCGGACTTCGGTTCCGTGCCCATCGGCGATTCGAACATGATCGAACTGGAAATGTGCAATTCCGGCGGGGCGGATCTGAGCGTGACGTCGCTGCAATTCACGACGGGCACGAGCCCCGAGTTTTTCAAATTTCACGATGAACTGCCGTTGATCATCCCGCCCGGCTATGCGGCCCCGGTGTACCTGATCTACGTGCCGGTCAACACCACTCCGGACGAGGGCGAATTGCTGGTTCTCTCCGACGATCCGAACGCCTCGGCCGTCCATGTGCCGCTGATCTCGGCGATCAAGCCCACGCCGCTGATCGAAGCGGTTCCGTCGATCCTGCAATTCGCCGGACAGGCGGGCGACATCACGACAAAAGTCCTAAAAATCACGAACATCGGTCTCGCCTCGACAACCGTGAGCCCTTTGGTCATCCAGGGCGGCGCATCCTCGCCGTATCGGGTGATGGAAGTTGTGAAAAACGCCGAAAGCCCCTCGGGCGGTCCATGGAATCTCGAAAAAGGCGCATTTCTTACCGCCACCGTGAGGCTGACGATGGGCGAGCAGGAAGTGGACGACGTGCTCATCATTCCCTGGGTCACCGACACCGGGATGGAAGAGACGCGCGTTACACTGACGACGAGCGACCAGGCGATTTGCGCCCAGCCCGAGGCCGGCCCGGATCAGACCGTCCGCCCCTTGGATACGGTTTATCTGGACGGGTCGATGTCTACCGACGCCAACGGCGCGATTCTCGCCTACAAATGGGAATGGGAGACGAAACCCAACGAGGCGTTCCGCGCCATCATCAAAGACAGTCGGGGCAATAGCATCCAGGGCATCTGGACGGAGGAAGCCCATCCCAATTTCTACGCCGAACTGGCCGGAACCTACGTTGTGAAGCTGACGCTGAAGGACGCGGACGAGGGCTGCACGGAGCTTAACGAGGACACGGTGACGATCATCGCCGTTCCCGATGAAACGATCCACATTCAGCTCATGTGGTCGCAGTCGGGAAACGACCACGACTTGCACTTGATCCGCCCCGGCGGGCATCATTCGCGCGATTGCAGCGCCAACGACACGGACTGCTGCTGGCAGAACTGCGATACGAAACATGACGCCGCCATACCCTGCCCGCCGCGCGGCTGCCCGGGGCCGCCCGATGCTCCGGACTGGGGCCAGACCGGCAACCGCGAGGACGATGCGACGCTGGACATCGACGACATCCCCGGCCGCGGACCGGAGAACATCAACCTATCGCTTCCTGAACTCGGTGACTACCTGGTGACGGTGGAAAATTACTCCGGCGATGGTCAGCCAGCGGTGACCGTCCGCATCTGGCTGTTCGGCGTCCTGATGGCGACGATACGTCACCCGGACGGTTATCCGCCCGTCAATCATTGGAAGGTATGCTGGCTGAAGGTTCACAGCCCGACGGACATCGAGATCGTGCCGATCAACACCATCGAGCCAAGCACCGGCGCACGAGGTCCAGTCATCAATAAAAAATTCAAATCTCTGGAATAACGCCAGGGGGACAGGCGCGCGGGGCCCTGCGGGGCCCCGTGGCGTTTTATGCGGTTCTAGTCGCCGGGCGGATTGAAAATCAAGGCTCTTACTCACCGGAACGATGCGGAATTTCAGCGTGCGCTTTTCTTGCCCACGCATGGGAAAGGTGTTAGACTTCAATAAATTGAGTTCGGCTAATTTAGGGTCACGGACTAGAAAAAAGCCTACGGCGTTGTTTGGGACCATCCTCACCGTGCCTAGGAAAGGGGACCTGGGATGACTATGCCGCTTCACACAACGTCCTACGTCGTGTTGTTCTGTTTCGTTCTCGGGGCGCTCACCCCAGCCTGGGCGCAGGCCGAGTCCGACGATGCCGACACGCGGCCGACCACCGAATCCGACGACGAGGACGTTCTTCCGCCGGCGCAAAGCGAACGCGAGGCCAGAACGGCGGAGATGAATTCCGACGTGTTGCGCGTAGGTCTGCTCGATATTCGTCCCACGTTCGAGGCGGAGAATCTCGTGTCCATGGCCGAGCGCCAGCAAGCCACCCTGGGGTTGCTGCAAATCACCCAAGAGATCAACGTCCAGAAGTCGCTGGCGATTCCCCAGGAAAGCATCATGAAAACGCTCGGCCTCGCGGAAAAAGCGGCGTTTCAGAAATGCTGGGTGGATCCGGCATGCCTCACCCTGGCGTTGAAACCCGCCAACCTCGACATCGTAGTCGCCACCAAACTGCGCGTCGTGGAGATCAATCCAACAGAACTCACCGACAATGAAGGCAACCCTTTGGAGTTGGGCCCCGCCGATTCGCAAGGCGGAAAAAAGCAGATTTTCGCCGATTACTCCCTCTTCATTCGCCTCATCGACCTCAAGAACCATCGCATTTTGCGTGAAATTCTGCTCAATCACACGGATTACGCGCAGTTGATCGATCAGACGCGTACTAAATATCGCGCCGCTTTAAAGGAGATGGGATTGATCGTCGATCGGCCGGAGGGCATGGCCAAGCCCGATTCCGGACCGGACGACGTGGACGCCCTCTACAAAGCGCCGGTGTCCACGCACGATCCGAAGCTGGGCTTGAAGATCGGCGCCTATACGACGCTTGGCATGGCGGTGCTCACGGGGGCCGCCGGCATCGCGTTCGGCGTGCTCTCGGACAAAGCGAAAGACGATGCGGGAAACGCCGTTACGATCGCCTCGCTGGAGGATTCCGACAGCAAGCGCCGCACGTACATGATTACCTCCAACGTGATGTACGGTCTGGCGGGCGCTTTCGCCGTGACCTCGATCGTGCTGTTCGTGCTCGGCTACCAGAATTCCGACCAGTTCGCCTCGACGGGCGGCGTGATGGTCACCCCTGACGGCGCGATGTTCAATGCGCAGTTGACGTTTTGACGCGCAACGGTTGCCGTAGTCGGAGAAAGGACAAGACCGTGATTACCGCTTCCAAACTGACGCTTCGCATTTTCCTTTTGGCACTGGCGTTGGCGGCGATCGTGCCTTACGCGGCGTGTGTCAATTCCGGCATAGGCGGCGAAGGTCAGGGTTGCAATTCGAACGACCTGTGCAAGGGCGATCTCGTCTGTTGCAAACAAGCGCCCTACAACGGCGCTTGCGTAGCCAGAGAAGACTGCCGAGGCTCCGGCTCCGCGGATGGCGACCAGGAATTCGAATTCGACCGGCCTGAAATCGAAACCGACGGCGATCAGCCGGACGGAGACGACGACGGCGATACCGATCCCACGGAGGACGGCGACGAAGACCCGGAGGAGATCGTGGAAGAGGACAATCCGGTCTCCTTCCCCGAGTCCTACTCCGGACAGGTATGCAGCCCGAGCCGGATCTGCTGGGAATTGCCGTGGCCGACGGGTTATGCCTTGCGCGACATCTGGGCCAGCGAAGAAGACAGCCTCTGGCTGGCCGGCGACGGCGGCGTGCGCATTCGTTCCGACAAGGAAGTGTTCGACGGCGTCCAGTCGCGCAATGTCCCCGACATGAACGGAATTAGCGGCGCCGACGATGGAGACGTCTGGGCGGCGGGCGCGGACGCCAACGTCTGGCGCTGGGACGGAGATCAGTGGAGCAAGGCGACAAGTCCGACGTTCTCCAACGCCGTTGACGACAGCATCGATTTCAAGGCCGCGCTCGCCGACGGGGTGGGGAACGTCTACGTACTCGGCGAGAAAGGCCATCTCTACCGCCGCTTCAACGACGAATGGTCACGCCTCGGTTCGACGACCAACGCGATCACGCTCAACGCGATCTGGGGGCTGCCCGGCGTGCTTTACGTCATCGTCGCGGACGACGGGCTCACCTTGTTCTCGACCAATCAGTTCTCATTCGCCGCGCCTCCCTCCAAGCCCACTCAGGAAGATCTTTACGGCGTATGGGGCAAAGACCCGGCGCACATCTACGCCGTCGGCTCCAATAACGCCGTTCTTTTCTACGACGGCGAAAAATGGTGGCCGTTCGATCTGCCGGCGGCGCCGGCGGAGGGCGGACGCGCTCCCGGCGATCCCGTGAAGCTCCATGACGTTTCCGGGAAAGGCGACGAAGTCTATATCGTCGGTGAAGCCGGAACGATGTACGAACTCGTTGAAGGCGAGAATGTCCAATACAAGGAGAACGCCGATGCGCCCGGTTTCCTGAAGACGCACGTCTGGCGACTCAAGGAAACCCCGACGATCGACGATCTCTACGGCGTGGAGGTGACGCGATTGAACGAAGTGTTCGTCATCGGCAAGAGCGGCACGCTGTGGGCCACGGCGCAAGGCTATGAATGGCACATCGCCAGCCGATCGACGGCGCGCATCATCGACGAGGACGCGGGAACGATCACCCCGCAGGACGTCACCGCCCTGCGCGGCCGCTTCGGAAACGCTTACGCCGGCTTCGCCGACGGCCAGATTTTCCGGCTCGACCTGGAGGAGCAGGAATGGTCGGCCCTCGGCCGGCTGGGACCCGTTGACGCTCCCCACGCCGTCAACGACGTCTGGGTGCTGGACAACACCGCTTTCTTTTTCAGCAACGCCATCGGCGCCTCGACCAACAACGGGCCGGTGTCGAGCATCGCCGACGACGCCACGCTGAACATGACCGTTGAACACGTCTGGGGCTTCGGCGACGGGACGATCTACGCCGTCGGCAGCCGCATCATCCGCTTCAACGGCAATACGAACTTCATCGAGGAAGTGGAAGGCGAGACGTTCGTCTCGCTTGACGAACCCGATACGGACGGCGATGAGGAGGAAGGGCTCGAACTGCCGCCGATTCGCAACGTTTACAACTGGCGCGGGACATGGGGATCCAGTCTCGACGACGTCTGGGCCGTGGGCGACGTCGGCGCGACGGCGCATCGCATCCCCAACCCGGAAGCCGGCCCGGAGTACGTCTGGCAAACCCGGCGCCTCGATCCGGACGTCGATCTGCTCGACGTCTGGGGCGACGAGGAAGACACCATCTGGTTTGTCGGCACGAAGGGAAGCGCCTGGTTCTACGACGGAGAGAATTTCACGAAACTGAATTTCCCCGGCGTCGCGGAGGACGTAGATTTTCTGCGCGTCTGGGGCACGGATCCGAGCCATGTGTTCATCGTCGCATCGACGGGCGATTTCTGGTTCGCCTCCCACCAAATCAATTTCGTGAAGCTCGATACGGGTTACAAGGGCTGGCTCGCCGAGATCTGGGGGCCCGATTTCAACCGCGTTTACATGGGCGGCGCGGACGGCGCGATCCTTGCGGCCATCGAGGCGTTCGAGGACATCCCGGACGACGGCGCGGACGGCGACGAGGAACCGGACATCGACGAACAGACGGACGGGGACGAAGATGAAGAGGATCTCGGCGATGAAGAAGAAATCGACGAGATCGACACCGAGGAAATTCCGGATGCTCCGATCGATATCTCCTGCGCCGCGCCTCAAAGCGGGCAATCGTGCAGCAGCGATTGCGTCTGCTGGTCCAATCCCCTGCCCCTGGGCGGCCGCATCAACGGCTTCTTCGCCACGGCCGACAATAACGTCTGGGCCGCCGGCGCGGACGGCCAACTGCTTCACTACGACGGAAGCGAATGGAGCGTCCACCTCTGGGGCGGCCCAGATTACCTGGACGTGGCGGAGCGAACGGAAGACGAGATCTACCTGCTGACGTTAACTTCCATTTATCGCTGGAATCCTTTGATTCCACTGCTGTCGGAAGACCTGCACACCGCCACTGCCGAGTACAAAGATATGGATGTGGACTCCGCCGGCAACCTCTACGTGCTGCAAGCCAATAACGACGCCACGACAACCGTCCACAAGCGCAGCGACGCCGATTGGTCGCTTATCGCCGACCAGGAAGACACCAACGGTTTCACGACGGGAATTTACGCCAAGGACCCGACTCACATCTATGTCTGCGGCTTCGACGTCTACTTCTACAACGGCTCGACATGGAACAGCCTTGTCAAGCCGGTGACCTCGGCCTTTTCGCGCATCTTCGGCATCAAGAGTTCCAACGACGTCTACACGCTCTCCCAGTATTTCGTCTACCATTACAACGGCACAATCTGGGACACCCCGATCAATGTCGGAACCGAACTCACCCAACCGCTCGATATCTGGGGCACGGCGGCAAACAACCTCTACGTCGTCGGCAAAGATCTTGCCGGATTTGACGGCGTCGCCTACCGCTACAACGGCACGATCTGGTCGCCGCTGACGATCGAGCCGACCAGCGAAATCACGCACCGCGTCCTCGGTTCGTCGGCGACGCAGATTTTCGTCGCCTCCGAAACCGGCTGGCTCTGGAAAGGCTCGGGCGCTTCGTTCAGCGCGCTCACCGAAAAGGTCGTCGCCGAACCGTTCGAATGGACGGCGACCGTGGCCGGAACGGAGGCGTGGGCCGGCGGGGCTGACGGCCTGCTGTGGCGCAACACCGGCAGCGTCTGGGAAGAGGTCACGCCGAACCCGGCGTTGCTCCTGCCCGGAACGACGCATTACAAAGCCGCCTGGGGCGACGTGACGGGCGTGCTGCATCTCGCCACCGATCAGAATACGATGGCGCGCTACGACACCGCCGACCAGTCGTGGTCCAAGATCGACGCGCCTTTCGACGTCGATACCATCGTCGCCATGGGCAAAGACGAGGTCTATACCGGGCCGACGGGGCATGTCTGGAACGGCGCGACGTTCGATCCTCTCGCCTGGGGCGCGGGCACGTCGGCGCGGACCCTGGAGGAGTTGTGGGCGGCCGACGACGGGACCGTCTTCGGCGTCGGGCCGGACGGCGTACTGAAGCTCAACGGCAGCACGCTTGGGTTGGAATTCGACGTCGGCGGAGCGGGCCTGACGCAGATTGCCGGCGCAAGCGCGACGAAGGCCTATGCCGCCGGCAAGGTGGGCGGCTCGCTGCTCATCCTGCGTTACGGCGATCCGTCGTGGATCGACATCACCGGCGAGTTGCCGGCGGCGCTGGAACCGCTCGATCTGTACGCCAGCGGCAACCTGCTCTTTATGCTGGCCGAAGACGACGCCGGGGTTCAGGGACTCCATGTGTTCGACGGCTATCACTGGCAGCAACTCGAACAAGCGCCGGCGGCGGGCATGAAGGCTTTGTGGGGCTTTGACGAATACAGCCTCTACATCGTCGGCGAAGACGGCCTGATCCTCGAATTCCGCGCCCAGCCATAATTCCGCCTTTGTCGTAAAGAGTGAAGCCGCGCGGCCTTTGCGTCGCGCGGCTTCTTTTTTCTCCAACGGCGGCTTGGCAGGGAGCCAGTCCTTGTGCTAGGTTCATCCACTATGGAGCACAGGGTTGTTTTCACGTTTCGTCGTTTCGTCGGGTAAACGACGCTCATCTTCCGGAGGAAACAGGCGATGACGTATGCGGTCCGGGCGCTTGCGCGGCTGGCGGGAGCATTGATCGTTGTGGCGTTTTTGTCGTGCTGCGCTTTTCAGATGGAACCCGACGTCGGCCTGGTGGATGGCGCACTGGTCGGCGACGGCGACAGCGATTCCGCTGACATGGAAGAAGAAACGCCGGCCACGGACGGCGACGCAGAAACCGATCAGGGTCTTCCCGATGTCGGCGTTTCCGAAATGCGCGCCGAATACGACTTCGCCGCCGGCCGCTTCACGGCGGAGAACTACACGCGCGTTCCCTTCCCCTACAATTATTTTACGGTCGCCGACGCGACGAAGTTAAACGGCATTCGTTTGAATCTGAAGCATCCCGAAAATCGCACGCAGGATTATTTCAACACCAACACCATCGACAGCGGCCTGATTGTCGTCAGCGAGCGTTACATCGACCATATGAACACGCTCGACGGCTTCGCTTCCTTCGGTTTTGTTTTGGTCGAGATGCGCCCCGACGTCGATCCGGCGGGCCTTCCCGCCACGCCCGAGGAGTCGGTGACCGATGGCAGCCTGGTGTGGCTGTTGAACGTCGATTCCGGCAGTCCCTCCTTCGGCGCGCGGGCGCCGATTTTCGTCGAATCGCGCGAAGCCAAGGCGCTGGATTCCGCCGACGGGACGCCCGGCGAGCACCGCTTCAATTACCTGCGCATCCGGCCCGTCCGGCCGCTCGACGGGCAAACGACCTACGCCATCGTTTTGCGCAAAGGGCTCATGACGAAAGACGGCGCGCCGCTCGGCGTCTCGGCGGATTTCGCGCGCGTCTCCGGTCTCTGGCCGCTCGATGAGGCGGCGGACGATTACGCCATCCTCGCCGCGGAACGCGAGCGGCTCGCTCCGCTGTTCGCCACGCTGAAGGAAAGTTTCGATCTTGACGCCGAAGACCTGCTCGTGGCGGTCGATTTCACCGTTCAAAGCACGACCAGCGATCTGGAGACTATCACCCGCGAATACCAGGCTGGAAATCTGATCGAACCCGAAGTCAATCTCGATTCGAGCGATCCTCCGGACGGCGAAGTGGATATTTACACTTACAGCACCTATCCCGACCGCTTTCCGGGCATCCCATCGTCGTTGAACAACCCGCTCGTGGGAGGCATCATCCACGGCGTGTACAAAGCCGCCGATTGGCGTTTGTCCACGCGGCCGACCGAGGAGCAGGGCGGCGACAGCTACCGTCTGTCGATGCCGCACGACGACGAGGGCAACCCCGTTGTCCAGGGGACGCTCGATGTTCCGTTTCTGCTCATCCTTCCGACGAGCGATCACCCGCAGCCCTTCCCCGTCGTGGTCATCCAGCATGGCATCGGCAACCAGAAGGAAGGGGAGATCGGCCTGGCGCCGCTCTTTTTGGAACAGGGCTGGGCCGTGCTCGCGCCGGATTTCGTCTATCATGGGGAGCGTAGCGGCTTCGGCTATCCGCCGCTCACCTTCATCAACATCACCTACCCCCTCGCCGCGCAGGCAAGTTTCAAGCAGGCGGCGGCCGATCATGTGCAGCTCTTCCGTTTGCTTGGCTCATGGTCCCTGGATGTTTTCCCCTCCGGCGGCGACGGTGCGCCCGATCTGGACGGTTCGCGCTGCGCCTACCTGGGAATTTCGCTCGGCGGAATCGTCGGCTCGATCACGGCGGGCCTCGCTCCGGAAGCGCTGGGGTTCGTGCTCAACGTCGGCGGCGCGGGGCTGATCGATTTCGTCGCCGACTTCCTCGAACAATACGGCATCACCCTGGTCTTCCCGGACTATTACATGCAGCAGTTCGCCACCGTCGCGCAAACCGCTCTGGAACAGGGCGACGGCGTCAACTTCACGCGTTTTTACACCGCGCCGCTCGGCGAGAACTACGCGCCTCGCGCCGTGCTTTTGCAAGAGGCGATTCCCGACGATACGGTGCCGAACACGGTGTCGGAAAATCTGGCGCGCTCGGCTTCCCTGCCCCATCTGCCGCCGATCGCGCACGATGTTTACGGCTCGCCGCCGGCCGCATCGCCGGTATTGCGCTTCGGTTTCAGCCAGTTCTCGCCCGGCGATCACAACATGATCGGCAGCGGCAATCCCGACCTGCGCGCCGAGAAGGAGCGCATGCACCGCCAGATCGTCCATTTCTTCGATTCGTTGTTCACCACGGGGGAAGGCGAGATTATCGACGGCACGGAAAAATAACCTCGTGCCGCCCTATAGGAGTTCACCATGCAGCGGTTTCATCGCCGACCTCTTCGCGACTCTCACATCCTCCGCCTGCTGCTGGCGTTCTTAGCGGTTTTTCTCGTTTCCGCCTTCCCTTTCGTTGCGGAATCAAGCGGCAAGGGTTCAGAAAGCAATCTTCGTCCTGGCGTCGCCCCTGAGATCTGGCGGAACTTCATGACGCAGCCTCGGCAAACGGTGATCGTCGAATTGCGTGAAACACCCCTGCCGCGCTCCGTTCCCCTTGCCCTACGACAAAGCGCTTGGGCCCAGATCAAAGCCGGGATCGTGCAATCCCTTCCAGGCGGCGCACGCGCACTGAAACATCTCTATCCGCGTTTCCCGCTGGTCGCCTTGGATCTCGACTCTGCCGGCGTGGCCGCGCTGGCTTTGCGTCCGGACCTGCGCGCTATTTACCCAGATCGTCTGCGCCACCCGCTCGTCGAAAGCTCGACGCCGTTCATCGGCGCGGACCATCTGCACGCCGAAGGATACGGCGGCGCGGGAACGGCGGTGGCCGTGCTCGATTCACCCGTCCGCTACGGCAACGGCGCATTCGGCGATTGTCCTTCGCCCGGCGCGCCGGGTTGCAAAGTGGCCGTTTGGGAAAACTTCGCCGACCAGGACCCGCTGGAGGTGATGGAAGGCAACGCCCACGGCACCAACGTGGCCGGCATCGTGCTCGGCATGGCCCCGGAAACGACGATCCTTTCCCTCAACGTCTTCATGTGGATCGAGGTCGAGGGAGGCTGGCGCGCCTTCGACACCGACATTATCGCGGCGATGGACTGGGTCGCCGCGCATGCCTCGGAATACTCGATCGTCGCCATCAACATGTCGCTCGGCAGCGAGCGCGAGGACCCTGCCCCCTGCAACGGCGAATCTTTCTATGCCGCGATCGAAACGCTTTACGACGACTATAGCATCGTCTCCGCCGTGGCGGCGGGCAACGAGGCGCAGTACAACTCGCTTGGCTCGCCGGCCTGCGTATCGCTGGCCACATCCGTCGGCGCGCAGTACGACTCCGACCTTTCGGCGACGTTCTCCTATTCCTGCATCGACTTCATCCCCGTGCTGGGCAAGATTTCCTGCTTTTCCAATCTGAACGGCGCGCTTGATCTCGTCGCTCCGGGTCTGGCCGTCACGGCTGGAGGCATCGAAGACTACAGCGGCACCTCGATGGCGGCGCCGCACGTCGCCGGAACCGTGGCGCTGATGCAATCGTATTGGGCGCAGACGGAAGGCGCGTTCAAATCCGCTTTCTGGGCCGACCGTTACTTGCAGATCTACGCCGTGCCGCTGCCGCACGCGGGCGTCGTTTACAACCAGATGAACCTCGATTTCGACCGCGCGCCCGATGTTGAGGCCGGCTACGCCTTTCCCGCCTTCCCACGCGAGGACGAGGCCGCCGCCATCCCGGCGGCGCTCGACGGATTGGAATTCACCCTCGATGTTCCGGACGCCGGCGCGATCGGCGGCGTTTACCTTCATCTGGAAATCGTGCATCCGGAGCCTTCGGCCGTGACCCTAAGGCTGGCGCGGCCGGATGGGCAATCGGCGGATGTGACGCTCCCGGAAGGACCGACGAACTTCAACACCGTTCTGGGCCGCAACTACGCCGCCGGCGCGTTCGCACCGCTGGCCGGCGACGAACGACAAGGAACGTGGCGCCTTTCGCTCTCCGACGGCGATGGAGGGCGCGGCTACTTCCTGAGCGCCGTGCTCTGGCTCGCGCCGGCCGACTGCGCGGCCGACTGCGAAGCCGCCGAGTGCGGGGACGATCGCTGCGGCGGGCGTTGCGGCGATTGCCCGGAAGGATGGATTTGCACCGGGAAGCATGAATGTCTGGCGCAGGGCGAATTCTGCAAGGGCGACACCTGCGCCAGCGCGGCGGAAATTCCCGTTCCCTTCGCCGGCACGATCGTCGGCAACAGCCTGGAATGCGCCGATTTCTTCAAAGGCTCCTGCGGCGGTATCTTCGCTCCCGACAAAACCTACACCTTCGAACTGCCTCAACCCGGCAGGATGAGCGCCGAAGCGGCGGACGTAAACGCTGTCCTCTATTTGAAAGCCGCAAGCTGCGAAGGAAAGGAATTGGCTTGCGAGAAACGCCTTGGCGGCGAGAACGCCAAAATCGGCATGGAGCTTGAGGCGGGACGCTACTATCTCACCGTGGAGAACTACGACGCCGGCGAGTTTGGCCTGGCCGTCGATCTGTGCGCGCCGGATTGCGAAGGCAAGGCCTGCGGCGACGACGGCTGCGGCGGAAGCTGCGGCGAGTGCCCCGAATTGACGACCTGCAACGACGGCGGCGAATGCGTTTGCTCCTTCGCCATCTGTGAGGCTGCCTGCTGCGCCGAAGGCGAAATCTGCTACGAGGATGCCTGCTGTGCGCCGGACTGCGACGGCAAAACCTGCGGCGACGACGGCTGCGGCGGAAGCTGCGGCGAATGCGAAACCGATGAATCGTGCATCGAAGGAACCTGTCAAAGCTCGAACGATGAGACGGACGGAGACCAACCAGCAGGCGACGACGACAGCGGAAGCGGCGGCGGCTGCCGTCATGCCGGCTCGCACGCATCGGGGCTGTTGGTTGTTTTGTTCCTGATCGCGTCGGGGCGCAGATTTCCGAAGCGCCGGTCAAACCTCATTTAGCCGACATACGACATCGGCGGCTTCGCGGCCGCTCGGCCCTTTCCTTCGCTGACGAACCGCCGCCCTACCCTTTCAATTCCGACGTGCAGTGAGGACAACGCGTCGCCTTGATCGGCACCTGCGAAATGCAGTAGGGGCATTCTTTCGTCGCCGGCGCGGCGGCTGGCGCGGGGGCCGGCTCCTCCGCCATCTTGCGCAGATGGTTGATAAGCTTCACCAACTGAAAGATGACGAAGGCGACGATGACGAAATCGAGCATCGTATTGAGAAACACGCCGTACTTGATGACCGGCGCGCCGGCGGCGGCGGCCTCGGCCAGCGTGTTGTACTCGCCGCCCGACAGGTTGACGAAGAGATTCGAAAAATCCATCTTGCCGAGCAGCAGTCCGATCGGCGGCATCAGCAGATCATTGGTGAGCGAACTGACGATCTTGCCGAAAGCCGCGCCGATGATCACGCCGACGGCCATGTCCACGACATTGCCACGTATGGCGAAATCTCTGAACTCCTTCAGAACTTTACGCATGGGACCCTCCCTCGTTTGTAACGGCTACGCTGATTTTACCTTTTGGCTGTCGAAGCTGGGAGATTTTTTCTCATGCGCCAAACGTAGATGAACTGAATCGCTGAACAAAGCCCGTTCCCACGCTGGACTTTTTCGCCATCGCCGGCTAAAGTAAGCGCCTTTTTGTGCGTCGCTGGAGAATGCAGGATGTCGGAAGGCGAGCAGAAGACGCAGAACGATTTGAAGCGATCCGTCGTCAACGAGCGCTCGGGCTCGACGCGCGAGGTGTTTTCGCTCGCCTACCCGCTGGTGATCTCCTTCTTGTCTTTTTCCATCATGGGGATCGTCGATACGTTCATCATCGGCCGCGTCGGCACCGCCGAACAAGGCGGCGTCGGCATGGGGCAGACTCTCGCCTGGACGGTCTTCTCCTTTTTCACCGGCGCGATTTCGGCGCTGACCACCTTCGTCGCGCAAGCCTACGGGGCCGGCAAGCATGACACGCTGGCCAAATGGGTGACGACGACGCTCGCGCTGGTCGCGCCGATGTCGCTTATCGGCTGGCTGACCATTCCCTTTCTGCCGACGCTCGTTGACATGATGGGGACAACCCCGGAGGTTCGTCCGCACGTTCTGACCTACATGATCGTCCGCATCTGGGGCATGCCCTTCATTCTTCTGAACTTCGCGTTTTCCGCATTTCTCCGCGGCCTGGGCGACACACGCACGCCGATGTTCGTGACGATCGCCGCCAACGTCGTCAACGCCCTGCTGGACGTGATTCTGATTTTCGGCTACGGGCCGATTCCGGCGCTCGGCGTTTACGGCGCAGCCCAGGCGACAGTGATCGCCACGATCATTGGCGCGGCGATGTACGCCCGCGTTTACCTAAGCGCCAAGCATCATGCCGCGTTCGGCACGCGCCATCTGGCCTGGCCGGGACACGACTACATAGTTCGCTTCCTGAAGATCAGTTTGCCTGTCGGCGGGTCATGGGTGGTGGAAAGCGTATCCTGGGCGGTGATGACGATCTACGTGGCTTCCATCGACCCGGCTGGCCTCGCCGCACATGTGATCGTCTTCCAATGCATTCACTTCAGCTTCATGCCGGCGGCGGCGATCTCCATCGTCGCTTCGACGCTGGTCGGTCAGTACCTCGGCGCGGAACGGGTCGATCTTGCGAAGCGCTCGGCTCGCACGACGATCTTCTGGGGTACGGCGTTCATGGCCACCGTCGGCGTGGCTTTCTACCTGCTTCGCGAACAGCTTGTTGGGCAATTCAACGCCGACCCGGAGGTCATCAAAACGGGGGCGACGCTCATCATTGTCGCCGCTTCCTTCCAGGTTTTCGACGCCCTGGGGATTACGACATCCGGCGTCCTGCGCGGCGCGGGCGACACGCGCTATCCGCTTTACGTTCAATTCGGCGCGGCCTGGGGATTGTTCATCCCCCTGATTTTCCTCTTCGGGAAAACCATGGATGGCGGCGTAGTCGGAGCCTGGATTGCGGCGCTGACGTTTATCGTCGTGCTCGCCGTCGCCATGGTCTTCCGCTATCTGGGCGGAAAGTGGCAGAAGATGCGCGTCGCCTGAAATCCTCCCTTTCAAGGACCGCGACTCCCCCTGGCTTTGAAACTCCCTCATTGCAAGCGGCGACGCATCAAGTAGGATACGTACCGCTGACGTAATCGGTGAGCATCTGCTTTTCGTGGTCGCTCTGGTCCTTGAGCGCTTTCACCACGTCGCCGATGGAAATGATTCCCACCAGTTGTCCGTCGCTTATGATCGGCAAATGACGGAAACGCTGCTCGGTCATGATCATCATGACGAGATCGAGATCGTCCTTCGGCATTCCGACAAACAGCTCGGTAGTCATGAACTCGCTGACGCGCAGAGTTTTGATCTCTTCCGGCCGCTCGTAGGTCGTACGCAGAATGTCCCGCTCGCTGATGAGTCCGGCGACTTTTTCCTCGTCAGTGACAACCAGCGAACCGATGTGCTTCTCTACAAGCACGCGCAATGCCTCGTAAATGGTCGCCTCCGGCGAGATCGTAGCCACCTCCGATCCCTTCGCATCGAGGATGTCTTGGATGATTGGCATCAGACACCTCCTTCGTTCCAAGGTTTTTCTACGACACTTCTCTTCTTATGAGAAAAGATAGGGAGGCCGGAGGCAAAATTCCCGAAAAACGGCGAATGAAGTCTTGTGGGTGCGACGCCTATCGACCGGCGATGACGTCGATTTCCAGCTTGGCGTCTTTGGGCAGGCGGTCCACTTGAACGGCGGCGCGGGCGGGCGGATTGTTGGGGAAATAGCGGGCGTAGACTTCGTTCACTTCCTGGTACTCGTCCAGATCCTTGAGATAGATAACCACCTTGAGAACATTCGAGAAATCCAACCCCGCGGCGCGGAGCAATCCGCCGATATTCTCCATCGTCCGCTGGGTCTGCTCGGCCGCTGTTTGCCCGGTAAGCCGACCGCTCTCCGGATCGAGGGCGATCTGGCCTGAACAGAACAACAGGTTTCCGAAGAGCACCGCCTGAGAATAGGGGCCGATCGCCTGCGGCGCCTGCGGGGTCGCGATTATGGTTTTTTCATTCATGGCGTCTCCTTGGCGCGTTGAATTTTGTGCTACGGCAAGGATATACCCGGACTTGTAGCGCGAAGAAAGGATAAAAAGTCAGACTGAAGTCTTTTCTTTCCCTAGATCGTTTAGCCGACAGGCCGCCTCTTCCAACAACGTAATCTCTTCCCTCAGTCGGTCAAGCAGCGACCGCAGCGCCTTGCCGTCGGCTTGCCCGGCGGCTTGCATCAAATTTTCCGCTACGTCTCGCAATCGCCTCGCTCCCACGAAGCTCGCGCCACCCTTCAACTTGTGGGCGATCTGATCGATCGTCGCGAAATCGTTGGCCTCGTATGCCCGGCGCAGTTCGGCATAGCGCTGCGGGGCATCGACACAGAGCGATGTAACCAAATCGCGGATAAAGGCGGTGTTGTTGTCATAGCGATTCATTATTTCCTGCAAAGCCAATACGGATTCGGAAACTCCGCCGGACGGCGCAACATCCTCATTGACCGCCGGAGGGGAAATCGCCGTCAAACCCCTGTTGCTCCAGAGCGCCAGCATCCGCATCAACTCCTCTTTTCGGAAAGGCTTGGCCAGATAATCGTTCATGCCGGCCTGAAGGCAACGTTCGCGGTCGCCTTGCAGGGCATTGGCCGTCATGGCGATGATCGGCGTCCGCGCCGCTTCCAATTGCAATGCCCGTATCGCGCTGGTCGCCGCATAACCGTCCATTTCCGGCATCTGCACGTCCATCAAGATCACGTCGTAACGTTCGCGCGACGCCGCCTCGACGGCGGCTTGACCGTTTCCGGCCACGGTGACGCGGCAGCCGAGAGCCTCCAAAAGCGTCTTCGCCGCTTTCTGATTGATCCAATGATCCTCGGCGAGAAGCACACGCATGCCTTCGGTCGCCACAGCGCTTGCGTTAGGGATTTCCGCTATCGCCCCATCCGCGGAATCGCGCAGAGAAGTACGCCCGCCATTCGGCCGTCCGCCGACCAGTTCGGAGTCACCCTCCTGAAGCAGGGGGACAACCTGGGCGATCGGCAGGGAAATCGTAAATTCAAAGGTCGAACCAGAATCCAGTTTACTCGAAGCGGCAATTTGGCCGCCCATGAGCTCGATGAGTTGTTTCGTGATCGCCAGCCCCAGGCCCGTGCCGCCGAATTTCCGCGTCGTCGAGGCGTCCACTTGCGTGAAATGGTCGAAAATCGTCGGCAGCATTTCCTGCGGCATGCCGATTCCCGTGTCGGACACCCGGACGGTGAATTCCGCCCGGTCGTCGCCAGGCGCGACACCCCCGCGAACATCGACAAGAACGCGCCCCTTCGCGGTGAACTTGATCGCGTTGCCGACAAGGTTGAAAAACACCTGTCGTAGCCGAAGCGCGTCGCCGATCACCCGTCGCGGCGCGCCGGGGCGGAAACGGCAGATCAGTTCAATACCCTTGTCGGCCGCCTTGCCTGAAAAGAGCGTGAGCAAGCGGCTGATCTCCTGCTCCATATCGAATGGTTTGGCTTCGAGTTCCAACTTTCCGGCCTCTATCTTGGAGAAGTCGAGGATGTCGTTGATGACCATCATCAACGACTCGGAGGAGACCTTGGCCAACTCGACAAATTCATTCTGCCGGTGCGTGAGATCCGAGTCCTCCAATAAATTCAGCATGCCGACGATGCCGTTTAAGGGCGTGCGGATCTCGTGGCTCATATTGGCCAGAAACTCCGCTTTCGAGCGAGCGGCGGATTCCGCCGCCTGCTTGGCCTGGCGAAGCTCCTCCTCGACCTCCTTGCGCAGCGTCACGTCTTGCGCAACGGCGATGAAATGCGTCACCTCGCGGTCGGGTCCCAAAACGGGCGTGACTGTCGTGTCCTGGATGTAAAATTGACCGTCCTTGCGTTTGTTGATGACTTCGCCCCACCAGACTTTGCCCGCGTGGATAGTGGTGAGCATATCTTTGTAGTAGGCGTCCTCGTGCCGGCCGGATTTCAAAATACGCGGATTCTGACCGATGGTTTCTTCTTTCGAGAAACCGGTGAGTTTCGTGAAAGCATTATTGACCCAGAGGATATTGCTTTCCCTGTCGGTGATAACCACCCCGTTGGCCGCCGCTTCCAGGGCGGAGGTGAGCAAATACAGCCGTTCCCCCTCCTGCTGGCGCACGAAGACGCTGGCGAACAAGTCGGCGGCCGTGCGCAGAATCTTGATGCTGTCCTCGTCCCATTCGCGGGTGGCGTGCATCGAATCGAAACCCAGGAATCCAAGCGATCGGCCACGATCCAGCATCGGGAACAGAATAAGCGAACGCACCCCGGCCGCTTCGAGAAGCCGGCGATCCTCTTTCGCCTCGGGCGGCAAGTCGCCGACGTCGGGGATATGGACAAAGCTCCCCTCGGACAATTGCCTATGCCACCTGCTTTTCAGCGCAAGCGGCAGCATCGGCGGAAAAGCCGCAGGGTCGGACATTTCATTGGCATGCCACACATAACGCCTGGTGACGCGGTCCGACTCGTCTTCGAACAAAAGCGCGTAAGCCCGGTCAACCATGACAAACTGGCCGATGACCTTGAGCGCCTCTCGCACTCCCGATTCGGTTTCGCCCAACGGAAGGTTGACGAACCGCGCCGCCAGCTTCGCGATGATCCGCTCGAAAGCTTCGCGATGACGAAGCTTTTCCTCCATCTGCTTGCGACGGGTAATGTCCCGGATCATCCCCAGACTCCACCATTCTTCCTGAATCAGCATGGAGGAGATGGCGACTTCAATGGGGAAGACGACGCCGTCGCGGCGGCGGGCAGTTATTTCTAGAACGTGTCCGACCGCTTTGCCTTGGCCAGTTTTGGAAAAATGATCGAAATTTCCTCGAAATTTAGCATAATCCTCGGGTTGCCCAACAACCTCGTGAAAATTGAGTCCCAGGATATTTTCCTTTGCGAAACCGAACATTCGCTCGGCGGCCGGATTGAAATAGGCCACCCTGCCTTGAGGGTCGAGCATGACCACGGCATCGAGAGCGGCATTGCCGATCGCCCGGAATTTCGTTTCGCTTTCCACCAGAGCGGTTTCGGCCCGGCGACGAACGGTGATGTCTTCAATGGCGATCAGGAGCCGTGAGCCTTCATTATCCGCCGACGGCATCGATGCGCCTCCCAGCCTGGCCCAGAAACTCTCCTTGGATCCCCGTTCGAGCTGGAACTCCATGGAGACGATTCGCGGCGAGGCGATGACATGCGACAGAAATTCACCGAAGCGCGCAGAGTGATGATCGTGAAGAAAATCCTCAAATGGCTGTCCGGCTGAGACCGACTCCAATTCCAGCAGCTCCCGGCAGCGGCGGTTCATGTCGAGAATCCCGCCGGTTTCGTCGAGCATGGCGTACCCGATCGGCGCGAATTCGTACAGCGATTGGAATTTGCCGCCCAATCGCTCGGATTCGGCGCGGGCAGAGCGCAGGTAGACGTTCTGCGCCACCAGTTCCACCCGGCTCTGCGCCAGTTCTGTGTTGCGCTGATTCAACTCCACCGTCATTCGTTCCGCAAGCCGTTCGGCGCGAACACGGAGAGTGGCGAGCAACCAGGCAATGCTGAACAAAAGCAGGCCGGCCACCAACCCCAGGGCCAAAATGAGGCGCGGCTTGCTGTAGTCGATGGAGGCGCTGAATTCCGGCAAGGTGGAAATCTGCAACGTCCAAGGTTGGCCGTAGACGGTAATTATCCGCTGCTCCATCGCGAACCGCGAGGCCGTTTCATCCGTCTCCGGCAAGCGGGAATCACCGCCGCTACAGTGCATGAGGCCGGCCGGTTCGGCCCGGAAACCGTCGTAAATTTTCAGGTCGATTTGAAAAAGCTCATCGTCCAGGATGCCGCGCATGAGGTCGTCCATGCGGAAAGGGCTATAGACATAACCCACCAAGGCTGCTTTTCGGTCCGCGAGAGTGCTCGGTTGGATTCCTTTTCGATAGAGCGGGAGATACATCAGCATGCCCGCTTGGATGTCTTTGTCCGTTTCCTGAACGAGGCGGACCTTGCCGCTCACGGCGGTCATGCCGGAGTCTCTCGCGCGAGTCATCGCCGCCCGGCGCACTTCCTCGGAGAACATGTCGTAGCCGAAGGCGCGCTGATTGCGCCAATCGAAAGGCTCCAGGAAAACGATGGCCGTGTATTCCGCGCGCTCGCCAGCCGGTTTGATCGTGTAGTCGGGGAAACCTTCGGCGCGAACCGCTTGAATATGGGATTCCCATTCCGATACCGGAATGTACTCGGAGAATCCAATCCCTTGGATACCCGGAAAATCCTCATCGAGTCTGAGGCTTGCGACGTAAGCGCGCCATTCCTCACGAGTGACTTTTTCCGAGGAAAGAAAAAAACCATGGGCGCCACGGAGCACCATTTCGTAGGCATGCAGTCGATCTTGAATTTTTTCGACGATCGCATTGGCGCTGAAATCGAAATGCTCCAGAGTACGCCGATCAATCTCATTGTTTGTGATATGCCAGGCAAAAACGGTCGCAATCAACGATAAAACAAGGACTACCCACGGCATCCAGCGCCCGACTCTCCGCAAAGGCCTGGAACCCGATAAAGAGTTTCTCCAATCTCCATCCGGGGGAAGGTTGGAGACCGTTTTATCCAAGGGCGTCCCCACGCTTTTACAATCCGTTCCCCATCAAGCCTGACGAGTCAACACACGCTCGACGGCGGTAGCCAATGCATGCGGCTGAAAATAAACACCAACCTCAATCGCAACAAACCAGTCTTTTTCACTGTATTAATCGGCAAAGGCTGGGTTTCTCTTGCACTCTTTTTTGCCATCATCGTACACGGCTTAAATTGAATTTGAAAAAACAACTTTGAAATCATAGTGTTGCAACGTATTCCTCAGGTCTCGCTTTAATAAAAAGTCGGAGGTTCTCGCTTGTCCGTTTGAGCGGAATCAAGCGCACTTGGTTGCCCGCCACCACTCACCCGCCAATCGAGGAAGGAGCTTTTTTTATTGCGGCTTGCATACGGCCGATTCGGCCTTCAAGGAACTTTTAATTTCTTCGCGGCGGCGCTGGTCGGTTTCTTTTTCCCTGTTTCGGCACTTGTTACGTGTGATTTCGCAGTTGTCCTTGCAAAGATTGTACTGCGTATCGTCCGTGCCCTTGTTGACGACCGTCGTTCCCAAGCCCTGCCGGACGACGCCGGTTTCCTTTCGCGGCCGGGGGCAGGCGCGCTCGCACGTGTCAAACGTTCCCTGGCAATCATAGTTGGCTTTCCTGGATTCAAGCAGCTTATCGGCCAATGTCTCCACGGTTTTGTTCCGTGCGTCCGGCTCGGTCGGCGCAACCGAACTAGCGCATACTTTCGCTTCTCCTTCGCCGGAACAGAGTTCGCACGACGCGTCGGCCCAGGCCGGGAGACCAACGCCGAGAATCAAGCCCAACAAACAAGCGATGCTGATGGTTTTCATGCATTTCTCCTTGTCGTTTTCGGCTGGACGAGACACTCCGCCACCCCCGCGGCCCTGCCCTCTCGCCGGTCTTCTCCCGAAGTGTTTTGAAACCCTGGCGGCATTATCGCCAATCCGAACGTCATTTTCAACACCGATCGTCCTTTCATCGATCGTCCTTTCAATGACACCTTTCAATGACGCACTAGCCAAGTGGATAAAAGCCGTTTAGACTCTATTCCTGGATCGGACGTTTACTTCAGTGTCGAGCAAACAACGATGAATTCAACTGCCCCAAACCGGCGAACGGCAAACTTCGTTGCCTGGATTATGGCGGCGCTTGGGCTGGCCCTGGCGGCGTGCGCGGGCGAGAAAGGCGGAAATTCGGGGCCGCCTGCGTTCATCGCGGACGGCGACGCCGAACGCTCGGATTTCGACGCGGACAGCGAAGGCGAGCGCACCGACGACGACGGAGAAGCTACGATCGAAGCCGATCCCGACCCGGACGCGGAACTCGATATGGAGGACGCCCTGCCTTGCCGCTCGGAGGAATATTGTCCCGAAGGTTTGCATTGCGATCCCCAATACGGCCGGTGCCTGCCGGCATGCAATCCATACTACCCGGACTGCCCGCAGGGATCGGCTTGCAAGCCCTTGCCGGGCGGCGCGGCGGCGCGGCCTTTCGCCGTCTGCGCGCCCAGGTGGGAGGGCGGCGATCTGGGCGACGCCTGCGGCTCCGCCGCGCCCTGCGCCGCCGGTTTCGTCTGCGGGCGAACCGAACGCTGCGAGGCGATCTGCAATCCCGATGGCTTCGCCGACTGCCCCACGGGGCTGTCCTGCACGATAAACCGCGCGTACGGCATCGGCGCCTGCGCCTTCTGCGCCACGCCGGACGAATGCGGGGATGGAAAAACGTGCCTGGGCGGTTACTGCGTCCAGGGCGGCGAGTGCGAGACCTCCTTCGATTGCCCGCTCGGCGAAGGCTGCTTTTCCCAGCGTTGCGAACCGGGCTGCACGAACGACGCCAGTTGCGCGCCGGGCGTCTGCGACGTCGATACGCACTGGTGCCACGGCGATCTGTGCGAGGAAGATTGCGGGCAGCGCGGCCTTTGCTGCGATGGCCACGTCTGCGGGCCTTGCTGCTCGCCCGCCTGCGCAACGGAAAAGCGGTGTACTTACGACCCGCGTTGCTACCCCGAGCTTTCCTGCTGCGTCGATCCTGTCGATTGTCGGACGAAGCCGCCGGGTTATTGCGGCGGGCTGCCATGCAGCCGCCTGACGGGAACCTGTGGCGGGGCCTGCCCGCCGTCGTGCCCCTGGGGCTATGAATGTGGCCAGCTGACGGGGTTCGCCTGCAAGCCGAAACTGCCCCAGACCTGCCCTTTGGCCGGCATGAACTGCGAAGACGAACCCTGCATGGAATGCAACGGCGAACACCTGGGCGAAGCGGGGCAATGCGTGGCGACGGAAGAATGCGGCTTCACGGCGCTGCCGGAAGGATTTTCCTGCGCGCCTGAACCGCTGTTCGCCTTGGAATGCGACTGGAATCTTACCTGTTGTCTCGGGCTGGGCGGCCTGTATGCCTGCTGTCCGACGGATCGCTGCTACCCTGGGCATGGCTGCCTCGATCCGGAGACGGACGGCGACCAGGAGCCTTATGCTTGTCCGGAATGCGCTTCGCTGACGGGGGCATGGAAGAAAAAACCGGCGGCCGATGCTTGCCAGACTCCCTGGGACTCGCTTGTCGTCGAGCGCGACGACAATTACCCCTGTCTGTTTGTGCTTTATCACACGCGCGCCGAATGGGGAAACAAACTGATTGACCTCGCCCATTGCGACAACCAGATCGTCTGGCAGGACGCCCCCGAACCGGCGGACGCCGATTGCTTGCTGTTCTGGGACGGATTTGCAGATCGTTTCCGGTACCATTGCGCGGACGGGTCGGCCTGCCAGGCCGTGTTCGATCGCGAGGAACCGTGAGAACTATCCACTATTAACCCGGCAATTATAAATGAGCGCTATTTCGATGTCACCCCCGCGAAGGCGGGGGTCCAGGTTACTGATATTTCACTGGATTCCCGCTTTCGCGGGAATGACGATGCCTTGCTGATAGCTAGAATTTAGTTGCCGGTTTAATAATCAAGAATTCATCACCGGCTGTCCAGGGTTGGCTTATCATGGCTTCTGAAGGCTCTTTATCTACAAGGAAACCGGCCATGCGCTTCGGCGGCACACTCCCGTTACTGATTCTTCTGATCCCTGCGCTCGCCTCCTGCCATTTCACCGGCGATAAAGGCGAATTGAACGACTACGGCGACGGCGACAGGGACGGTGGCGTCGTTCTGCCCGACGACGACCCGATCAACCTTGGCGACCGCGATGAAGAGGCTTATGAATTGGACAGCGATGGACTGATGGATGGCGACGGAACAGACGGCGACCTGCTCGACGGCGATGAGGAAAGCGACAAAGATGATTACGAACCAAGCGACGGCGATGCCTCCGATGGCGATGTCCCCGACGGAGACGAGGACGGCCTGACGGGCGATATTCTCCCCTGCGAGCCGCGCGACGGCGCGGAGAACGTGCTCTTGATCCAAGGGACCGTGGTCACGCCCGACGAGGCATGGCTCAACGGCGAAGTCCTCGTCGATCGTCAACAGCACATCATCCTCTGCGCCGCGCCCGACTGCTCCAGCCATGCCAATTACGCCGAGGCGACGCACATTTGCGCCGAGGGGATCGTCATGCCGGGCATGCTCGATCCGCACAACCATGCCGGCTACAACACGATTCCGCGCTGGAAGCATCCGGGCGACGCCCAATGCCGAAGCTGCAATCCGTCGAGCGATCCCGCCTGTCCCCCCGAAGGCCAGAAATGCCTGCGCAAGGACGGGCTGTATCGCCATCGTTATTCATGGAGCGACGATCCCGATTACGACCGCACGCTCAAGGTTCACTATAACGGCCTCAAAGACGACCATCACTGCGCGATGCAGAAATGGGCCGAGTTGCGCATGCTCGCCCACGGAACGACGGGCGTCGCGGGTTCTTACCAGATGAGCCGCTGCCACTACATCCTGGCGCGCAACCTCGATCAGGCGACGACGGGCAGCGGACTGGCGCGCGACGCCATGCGCACCAACATTTCCGCCGTCGCCGACATCATCAAGGACGATGCACTCGTCGCCGACTACTGCAGCGAGTTCGCCGCCGGCGATACGACGGCGCTTTTGCTGCACGTCGCCGAGGGCGTCGTCGAGGCCGACGCCAAGGAGGAATTCTGGCGGCTTGCCGAGCCCGACCCGGCCCATCCCGAAATGACGCTGATGGCGGGCGAGATCGTCAACATCCACTCGACCGCCGGCTACACCGACGAACTCGCCCTGCTCTCCTGCGCCGGGGCGAAGCTCGTCTGGTCGCCGCGCTCGAACGTCGATCTTTACGGCCAGACCGCCAATATCCCCGTGGCGATGAACATGGGAGTCTCCATTGCGCTCGGCCCCGACTGGACGCCTTCGGGTTCGCTATCGCTGCTCCAGGAAATGCAATGCGCGAAGTCCATCTCCGACCGTTACTGGGACGGGGCGGTCTCCGATGAGAATCTCGTCCGCTTCTCGACGCTCGGGGCGGCGGAGGTTATGGCCATTGAAGAACAAATCGGCTCCCTGGAAACCGGCAAGCTGGCCGACGTCGCCGTCATCGCCGCCGACGAGGACGGGCGAAGGCATCCCTACCGAACGATTGTTGCGGCCGAAGCATGGGATGTGCGGCTGACGCTTGTCGGCGGCGAACCGTTGTACGGCGACCGGGGCGTCGCGCCGTTCGGACCGTTCTGCGAAGATTTGGACGTCTGCGGCCACGCCAAGACGATCTGCGCCAAGCAGAGCGACAGCGCCGCCGATGGCTACAATCAGAGGCTCGGAGACATCCGCGCCGAATTGGAAACGGCGCTCGCTCCCTTGCGCGACGCGGCGGCTTCCACTGACAAATACATCTTCGATCTGTTCCCGCTTTTCTTCTGCCCCGGCACGGAGGAATACGACGCCGACCGGCCGGAGGCGGTTTGCACGTTCCATCACAACCCGCACTATGACGTGGTCCACGCCGCCGTCCCTGCCGAAGCCGTCGCCGACGACCGAGACACGGACGGCGTCGCCGACGCCGACGACAACTGCCCGCGCGTCAACAACGCCGACCAGTTGGACAAGGATAGCGACGGAACGGGCGACGCCTGCCAACCGATATCGCTCGGCCCCGCCGATTGTCCGCGCCGGCCCTCCATCGGCTGTCAGGTGGAAGGCGCGCGAAGACTGATCCTGCCGCCCCCGGATTCGCCGCCTCAAGACGACCGTCCTTTGCGCACCGTGCGAGAATTAACCGCGCCGGGCGGCAACCTGACTTTGCCTTTCGGCGATCGGGTGATGCTGTCCGCCTTGTTCGTCACCGTCGTCGAGCCGAGCGGCTTCTACGCTCAAGACGACGGCTCGCGACCTTACGGCGGGATGTGGATCGAGGCGCCGAATTTGATTGGACGCGTCAGAACCGGGGAATGGATCGACATCTGGGGGACAATCGAATTCGCCGCCGGACAGTGGAGCATCCATGCTTCGCACGTCCGCTCCACAGACCTGTGCAGCATTTCCCGACCCGATCCGCCCAAACCGGCGCAACTCTCTCCCGGCTCGGACCTCTCGGTTTTCCTGGGCATGCGCGTGCAGATGGTTAGAGACAGGAAGGCGGCAGGAGTCGTGATTCACCGCCGTCTAACACCCGATACCTTTGAGATTCTTCAGGCCGACTAAGAAAACAGACGTCAGGAAAGGTTCGAGGGACGCCTTACCGCGCGCACCTACCGCTCCTCTTGGATCTTTCGCTTCAATTCGTCGATCAAGAGCCGTTCCTCAATCGAGGAAGCGGAGGGGATGCTCACCTGCACGACGAAACGCGAGACGTTTTTCTCTTCCGGCGCGGCGTCTTTGAGGATCTCCACCGACGCCTGAGAGGAGGACTCCTTCGACTGATACTCGAAAATGATGAAGCCCGTTTCCTTGTCCTTATCGACGATCTTCCAGTTCTTATCGACGCGGATCAGCCGAACCGCCGCGCTCCAGAGCACGTCGAAGGATTCCGCCACCCGATCGCGCGATTTAGCCCAGAGCGGGATTTCGCAAAGCATCAGGCTCAGCGCCGCGACGATGACAATGACCAAGATGCGCCGCATGGCATACCTCCGTGAATCGCACTTTTATTCACGCTAATCCTACCCCTGTGCAACGTCAAGATTATTCTAGGGTTTCCGGCTGCTCCAAGTCTGAAAAGCCTTGACACTCGCGAAACGGCGATGGTAGGGTGTTTATGGGAAATGATCGTCTGTTGAATACACAACATCACGAACTTAACCGTTTCACAACGGGAAGGAGGAAGTCGTGACGCCCGTCGTTCGCGGCAAAAAGGTTGCACTCGCCGGCCTTATAATTTTCGTCGCCGTGGCTCTGCCGCTTATCGCCTGGGCCATTACCGCGCCGGGGCTGTCGTTTTCCATCGAGTATCGCCCCGAGCTCGCCTCCTTCCCCGAAAAAATGAAGGAGACGGACCCCGAACTCTACCAGGCGCATCTGTCGCTCGTTGATTTCCCGAAGCGTCTCGCCGATCTGGAATCGGCGCGGGACCAGCAAGTGGCGAAGCACATGGCCGACAAAACGCTCGACGCCGTCACGCGGCGCGACAAGGTGGACGAAGCGAAACGCGAATATCAAACCAAAGTGCAGGAGATCGCCGCCCAGCAGGCGGAATTGCGTAACGCCTTTATTGTCCTCGCTACTGAACGGCTGAAACGCCAGACCGACCCCGACATCCTGCTCTTTCTGGCTCAGCAGTATTACGCCGTCCGCGGCCAGCCGCCGGAAGTGACGCAAAAAGAACTTAAGAGCGTGCAGGAAGGCGACGAGGCGCAAGCCGCCGCCGCAGGTGAAGCCGCCGTTGCGGGCGGAGAAACCGCCGCACCGGGCGGCGAAGCCGCCGCCCCGCCTCCCCCGCCCGCGCCGACGGGCACGCCGTCGCTCATCGTCAACCAGAAATTCAACACCAACTACGAGCGGATCGTCGCCGCCTGCGAGGAGATCCGCGAACGCTTCCCGAATTTCAGCAACATGGACCGCGTAATCCGCTTGATGGCCGTCTGCAAAATGGAAACGGGGATGGCCGAGGACGCGGTGTACCTCTGGAAAGAACTGCTCAAAAAACATCCCCAGAGTCCTTACGTCGGCGACGCGTATTTCAGGCTCGCCGAATACGAATTCGAAACGCCGACGTCTTACGATCACTTCACTCAGGCGGCGGAATATTACGCCAAGGCTCTGCAATCGTATACTGAACCGACGCGCGACCGCTTCCGCATTCTTTACAAGCGCGCCTGGGCGAAATATCTCTCGCCCGACCTGAACGAGGAGGCGAAGAACGCCTTCGTTCAGCTTTACCGTGAAATTCAGAAAGTGCCCGAGCCGACCGAAGAGATGCTGTCGATGAAGGCCGAGGTGCTGGAAGCGGTGAAGCAGATCGTCGCTCAGGATCGGTCGGTGCAGGACAACATGATGTTCGGGCCGTAGCACCTGCTCCCCCTTGCCGGCGATACCTCCAAAGCGTTCGAAAGCGGCCGTCCGCAAACGGCTGCTGGCGATCTACGATCGCTTGCGCATCCATTTCGGCCATCGCGACTGGTGGCCCGGCGACACCCGCCTGGAGATCTGCGTTGGCGCGGTGCTGACGCAGAACACGGCCTGGAAGAACGTCGAACGCGCTATCGCCAACCTGAAACAGGCCGAAGCGTTGAGCGTCGGCCGACTGCTCGCCCTGCCGCTCGACGAACTGGCGCAATTGATCCGCCCCGCCGGCTACTACAACCTTAAGGCGCGGCGGCTCAGAGCCGTGCTTGAGTTTCTTGCCGCCAATGGCGGCGCGGATTTTTCGCGTTTCGCCGATTGGTCCTTGGAGGCGTTTCGCGGACAATTGCTCGCCGTTTACGGCGTAGGCCCGGAAACGGCCGATTCCATTCTGCTATACGCGTTCGACCGGCCAACCTTCGTCATCGACGCCTACACCCGTCGCATTTTCGCTCGGCTCGGCCTGAGCGAACCCGATGCAAGCTACGAAAATTTGCAGCGATTGTTCATGAGCGCGCTCGATACGGACGCGCCGCTGTTCAACGACTACCATGCGCAGATCGTCGCTCTGGGGCATCACATCTGCCGGCCCGCGCCGCATTGTGAAGCATGTCCGCTGGAGAGCCTCTGCGAAAAGCGAGGGGTCGAAATTACTGCCGCTTCTCCCGGTCCAACAGCAAAAGCGCGCCGGCCTCGCCGCCGTTCACGATCGGCGCGCCGCCCGACATCATGACGCTTATCAGCGCCAGCGGCACGAAGAAGAGAAACCGTCCTTTGAAGGTGTAATCGCCGGGACGCGGTTTATCGGCGCCTTCGGATACGGACATCGTTTTCGTCGTTAGAAGAGACTGATGGAGAAGTGCAACCGCCAACTATCTTCGTTGAGGCGCTTGTCCGGCTTCAAGTTCCAACCGATCTCGACCGAAAGATCGCCGACGGGTGTCCGGTAGTGCAGCCCTCCGCCGGCGGCGTTTTTATAGCGGTCGAGCCGCAGGTCCATCCTCGATGGCTGGATCCAGAGATTGCCCGAATCGAGGAACGCGCCGGCATAGTACGTTTTGTACACCGGCACGCGTAAATCGAGTTTGAACAGCACGTAGGCGTCGCCGCCCGGCGACGGCAGGTCGTCGCGCTGGATCTGAACGATCTGATTCTGGTCCAGGTCGGCCGGATACACCGCATCCTCGCCGAAGCCGCGCAAAGAGGTTCGTCCGCCGAGTTTGAAACGCTTGTCAACATCCGTCTCCAACTCGGAAAAATTGGCGATGGCGCCGCTTTTCCCCGTAAGTCGAAGCACGATCGGTCGGCGCATGAGCGGAATCGGCACATACCCCGCCAGCGAACCGGAACCGCGCAAAATGTCGCTGTCCGTGTCGCCGGCCAGCGTTTCGAAATACTCCAGCAGCCCCGTCACGATGAACCCTTTCGTAGGGTTGAACAAGCTGTCGCGGTAGTCGTAGACCGCCTGGAATTTCGGGGAATACTCCCAACGCAGACCGTCGGGCGGAACGATCTCGTCGTCGCGAAGCGCCGACAACGTGGTGTGTTTGGAATCGAGGTAGGCGAACTCGTTGGCCTGCACGAGAGTCAGGCGGCGGAACAGCTCGGTATCGAAACTGACGATCGTCGAATTCTTGTCCAGGCCGTAGGCGCGCTCTTGCCGGCGAAGATGGACGAGATCGGTGCGCAGGCCGATGTGGCTGCCGCGGATCGACGGATAATAAAAACCCGTCGATACCTGCCGCTCCAAGGAGTCGTAAAAAGGCAGATCGTCGTATAGAGCGGCGAACTGGGGGTCCAGGAGCGCCGGAATGCGGTGATTGGCCTTGACGTTCAGATGATATTCCAGGGCGAGACCGAAAAGGTTGCGATAAACGAACAGCATCTCGCTGCGCAGCCCGTCGTCCGTGGCCAGGCCGCCGGAAAGTTCGAAACGCCCTTGCTTGCGCTCGATGGCGTTGATGAGAACCTTCTTGACTTCTTCCTCTTTTTCCGCGTTCCACGGATTCAATGTTACGGATTGGAAAATGCCGAGCTTGCCCAGCCAGCGCTGGCTCTGCTCCATCTCGTTCGGCGAGTAAACGTCGCCTTCCTCGAAGGTCAATTCCTCTTTCACCGTGTCGATCTTCGTTGTCACCAGGCCAGCGACGAGGATTTCGCCGACTCGCACCTCCGGCCCTTCGCGGACGGCGACGAGCACCGCCGCCTGTTCGCGATCCGGCGTGAGCGTGTAACTGATGTCCGCCTCGGCGTAGATATGGCCGACGGCGGCGTAGTATTTGCGGATCGATTTGACGATATCCTCGAAAATCAGATCGTTGAGCGGCTGACCGGGCGCGATGGAAACGAGCTTCGCCACTTTGCCGTAACGGCTGTCGTCAACGCCGGCGATGCGCAGCGTCTGGACGAAAGTCTGCGCGCCTTCCCGGACGACGTAGTTCAGCACGAGCCGCTGGCCCGTTTCGTTGAAACTCAATTCCGGCCCCTCGATTTCGGCGTCGAGGAAACCATGCTCGCGATAAAAGAGCGCCAGAGCGTGAACGGCTTCGGCGTAGATTTCGGGAATATAAATCGCGTCGGAATCGAGATCTTCCGGCCGCTCGTAAGGCGTGATTGGGCGGGATGGATGGGCCCGCGCCCGGTCCTCTTCGGAGGAGACCGCCCAACGCAGCCCGCCTGGGGCGATGGGCTTGAGGCTGTCGTCCTCGTCGGCAGCCAATTGGTCGCGCACCGAGGCTAAAAGTTCCTTTTTCAATTCGCGATTGTCGAACGCCTCCGAACCGGCGAATCGAACGTCCCGTAATTTCACGCGCGTCCCTTCGCGGATGTGGAAAACGACGCGCTTGTCGCGAGTGGCCAAAATCTCTTCCGTCACGCGAATCGCAATATGCAGGTAACCTTGCCGCAGATAGAAATCCGTCAGCGTTTTCTTCAATCTGCCAAGCGTGGCGTAGTCGTAGGTGAGCATTTCTTCGGCGTCAAGCCGCAGGACGCGGCGCAGTTCGGAGGGGCTGTAGCGGTTGTTGCCGATAAACGCCACTTTCACGCGCCTTCCGGCGCGTATGTCAAGCCGCACCTTGCCTTCCATAAACAGCGGCGACTCCCGCCATTTCGATTCGTCTGCATCCGCAAGGTCGATCGACGCCTCTTCAAACCCCTGTTCGCGGTAATTCTTCTTCAGGCCGCGGATGGCGTCGGCCAATGCGTCGAGGCTCATCGTGTCGCCGACACGCGCGACAAACTTCCGCTTCAACCATTTCGGAGGGAAATACGGGTCCCCCGCGAATTCGATCGAGGAAATAGCCAGTGGCTCGCCTTCGTCGATAGCAAAACGCACGATAACTTTATCCGCTTCGTCGGACGGCGCGGTCGAAGCCGTCACCATCGCTTCGGTGAAGCCGTTGCGGCGGCAGAAAGCCTCCAGCCGCATCGTCTCGCGCGTCAGATCGTCGGCCAGCAGCGTGTCTCCCGGACGCATTCGGACGGCCGAGCGCAAATCGCTTTCACCGAGTTCGCTCCGGCCCTCGAAAACAATTTCCTTCACCTTGGTTTTGAGCGTGGGTGCGATTCGCAGGGCGACCGTTCCCGCCTCTTTTTTTACGAACACCTGAATCTGTTGGAACACGTCGCGCTGGTAGAGATCGCGCACGGCTTCCTGAACGCGTTCCCGCGAATAGGGCTCGCCGGGTTTCAGAATCAGCTTGGCTTCGATTTCGTCGAGTTGAATTTTCAAGGCCGGATCGGTAATTTCGACGGGCAGATCGATGACGACGTCGGAGACGATCGGCGAATCGTTCGATGGCGCGGCGGCGGCGAACGCCGGCGAACAGACCGGCAACAGGGCGAGCAGCAAGGCGAAAAACCGCGCGCCCTGATTGTGTGATCGCCCCATCCGCCGCCCGCCCATCCGCGTTTAGAAATCGATGTGAAATTTCAGATCGGCGCCGAAGTTGCCTTGCGGCTCGACCGAATCGTTGTTCCAGGTGCCGGAGAGCGTGAAATTTTTCAGGCGGTACTTGACCTCGAATTCCTGGTCGGTGCGCGTCTCCTGGTCTCCGATCGCGGACGAGAAGGTCAGATACACCCGGTCGGCGATTTCCTTGCCGACGACGAGGCGCGGCACGATCGTTCCCTGCGCCGTCGTGCGGCTGGTCGAGTACTCGGAGGTGATCCTGAATTCATCGAGCTTGAACGTGTCGCGGATCTCGTCGTTGACGCCGTAAATGTCGGACAGCGCATTGAGACCGGGAGCCACGGAGCCCGTCCCCTCGACCTGGCTGGCGGGAATGCCGAGCAGAAGCAGCGAGACGAGGTCCGTCTGCGACAACCCGGCGTCGGAGGAAAGCAGGATTTCCGGAGCGTCCATGTCGCCCCGAATCTGCAGGACGATGCGGACCTCCTTTTCTTCGTCCTGATCGACATAACGCACCACCGTTTCTCCGGCGATGTCGAAACGGGCGAAGAGACGTTTGGAATCGGTGAATTCGACCATGAAGCGCTGAATGTCGAATTCATTGCGCTCAAAGATGATCTGGCCCTGCCCCGCCGACAAAGTTCCCAGCAGACCGACGTCCAGATCGTTGCCCGCCAGCCGCAGATCGGAGGTGAAACGCGCGTCGGCGAGGTTGTTGCGGACGCGGATCGTATCGGCGGCGTCGATGCCGACGTCGAAGAGAAGGTGCGGCTTCGCCTCGGGATCGCGGCGGTGCTTCCTGGGGCGCACGGCCTCGACCAGGCTATCGACGAGCAGTTCTTTCTTCCATTTGATCGTGCGCGTGTAATTCAAGCTCTCGACGGCAAGCTGTCCCGATACCGTCAGCGGCCACGGCTCGCCGCGCAACAATAGCTGCCCCGACAGAAGCGGCACGAGCCCTTCCTGGACCCGAAAGGCGACGCGGCTCACGTTGATCCGCACATCCAGATCCGACAGATTCTTTTCACCGATCGCCAGCTTCGCCCCGCCCGAGAGGCCGACGTTGCCGCCCGCGTAACGAAAACCGGCGTCGTCGATCTGCAACCGATCGCCGCTGAAGCGCAGCATGCCGCGCACGTCGGTCAGCAGTTCGTCGTGGCCGCGCAACTTGAGTTGTCCTTGAGAAGCGGCGACTTCGCCCGTCAGCTTCAACTCCTCCCATTCGCCCTCCAGGGCAAGGTCGAAGCGGAGCGGGCCGCGCGCCAAATCGAATGCGTCGGTGAAATTGGTGAGGAAGCGCCAATCGCTTTCTCCCTGGAAAAGCACGTTCATCCGCTTGTCGAGGTCGATGTCGCCGCGAATGGTGAAGTTGACGCCGGCGCCCGTGATGCGGATCGGGTTGACGCGAAAGAGACCCATGTCGTAGGTTGCTTCGATCGCTTTATCGGCCGCGAGGTCGATGCCCCCCAGCCGGCCGGCAAACATCGAAAACGTCGCCGCGCCGTGCGAGCGGGTCGGATCGGCCAGGGGCGCTTTGAAGCGCAGCTCGCCGCTCACCTGCCCACGCTCCAGCGGCAAGCCGACCAATCGCCGGACGATCGGGGAGGGATCGAACGCCGCCGCTCGGGCCTGCACGTCCACCGCGCCTGCCGGCCCGAATTCGAATTTCGCGGAAGCGTTCAGCTTGGCGTCAAACAGTTTGGCGTCAAGTTGAAAATGTTTATCCGTCGCCTCCGCGTCGAGCGTCGATGGCCCGAGCCGTCCTCCCTCCAACTCTATCTCGCCCCAATCCATCCGGACTTGCAAAACCGGCTTATCCAGCGTTCCCGTCGCTCGGCCGGCCAGGATTACGTCACCCTTCGCCTCGCCGAACAGGGATTTCAGGACATCGATGTCGGCGATGCGCCAACCTTCCGAATTCACGCTGACGTCCACGTCGCGGTAGTCGGCGATGCGGCCTTCCAGCCACAGGCGCGCCGCGCCTTTCCAGGCTTCCACCGTCGAAATCTTAACCGCGTTGTGATCGAGCGACGCCTGCAAGCGCGCGTGTTCGAAGGACTGGCCCTTGGCCGCGAACTCCGGAAACACCAATCTCGTTTCGCCGCTGAAATCGCCCAGAGGACCGTACAGCACGCCCGTCCCGGCGAATCGGCCGTCGAATACGCCGCCAAGCGAGTCCCGCCTGTTGATGACTTCAAAGAAATCGTCGAGGCGCATGCCGTCGGTGCCGAAGGTGACGGAAAGCGCCAGCGGACTGGAAGCGAAATCGAAGTTGACGTCGGCGTGATAAGTGGATGCGCGCTTGACGATTTCGGTGTCGGTGAATTTCAGATCCGCGCCGCGAAACCAGACGTTGGCGCGCAGGTCGCCCAGCGGAAAACCGGCGATGGAGAACTCCTCCATGTCGATGAAGCCCGTGATCAGCGGATCGCCCGACGGACCGTGGATCGTGCAGGACAACGCCCCTTGACCCGCCAGATCGAGACCGACGAGCGGGCCGACATCGGCGAAGTCGAACTGCTCGGACGTGTATTCCATGTGGAAAATGTCGTCGAAGCCGAAATCGACGACGCCAACATTCACGACGGTGTTCCCGAACGAAGCCGTACCTTGGCGTATCTGAAAACGCTCGTTATCAGCATAGAGACCCACTTTCACCGTCGCCTGCGGCGTGGCGACGATCAACTCCTCCGGCTTGCGCAGCCGGTAGCCGACGGCATAGGTTTGATGATTGCGGACGTCGAGATCCGCGCCGCCTTCCATCTTGAACGGCGAGAGCGCGCCGGCCATCCGGGCCGTACCCGTCGCCTGCAGCATGGTCTTGGAATGAAGGGGGGAAACGTCGTCGAGGATTCTGGCCAATTCCACCTTGTCCAGCGTGGCCTCGATCGCGATCGGCAGGTTGGGCTCGAAAAGGAGTTCCGCCTTGTCAAGGATCACGTCGCCATCGGCGAAATGCATGACGCTGCCGTCCAGCCACGCCCCTTTCCGGTTGACGCGGAACTTCAAATCGCCGCTTTCCGTTTTGAAATCGCCGATCGTCCCGTCGCGCAATCGAATTTCGCCGGACGCCTCGACGTCGCCGGGGACGGTATAGAAAGACGCCGCGACGGTCACTTCCCCGCCAAGCTTCGGGATCTGGGGGAAAAGCTCCGAAACCTTCGCCAAGGGAAGCGAAAAATTCGCCCGGGCCTGAGCCGTCTTGTCAGCGCCCCTGGCCTCTCCGGCGAGATTGAACTCCACTCCCTGAACAAACACCCGCAAAGCCTGCAATTGAAAGCGCTCATCTATCCAGCGTCCCTTGGCGGCCAGCAAGTTCAGCGGCGTGCTCACTCCGGGAAAAACAAGCCGGCCGTTTCCCGTTTCCAGGGAAAGTTTGTACCCCTCGTCCCCTTCGTAGACGGAACGGAAAACGACGTCTTCGACCATGGTGGGATCCTCGGCCCCCGTGCGCAACACCAATTCTCCGCGTCTGAGGTCGAAACGGCCGATGATCAAATCGATCGGCAGATCGGGAATTTCCCCGGCGGCGGAATCGCTTTTTCCATGGCGGGGGCTGTTGAGATCCCAGGAGACTCGCGGCTGATCGACCACGATTTCCTTCAGGATCAGACGGTCGTATAGAAACTGAAAAAGCTGCGGGCGAATGAAAATCGACTTGACCTCGATGGATCCGCGTTGCGGAAAGTCGAGATTCAAATTGCGAATCCAGAGACCGCCGTTTTTAAGGTCCAATTCCAGATTGGCATGAACGATCGGTCCGCCGCCCGCTTCATAGACGAACCGGTTGGCCAGCCCCACCACGATCTCCGAACCGTGCCGGGAGGTCAGATAGATCAACAGGCTAGTCTGAGCTAGTAAAATCCAGATAACCATAAACACCACCCGACGCCGAAGTCGGCGTTTTCGCCCCGAGACGGGCGACGGCTGGGCGCTGGTTTTCTGGCCGGGATCGCTCATGGTTCGGCGCTGTCCTGTAAAATATGCTTGCAGATTCAACCCACTCCCGCGCGGGGGAAACAGCCTGCTTCAGACCTGCCGGAAGATGAGCCCCCAGCGGCGGCGGAAACCGCCTGAATAGATTATTTTACCATATCCAGGTAAAGGAGGGAAGCGCAGCTCCTGTAAAAAAGAATAAAAACCCAGTAGAAATAAACGGTTATCGTCCAGGGCTTCCCGACGGAGGAGATGAAGGTTTGCACGCCTGAAGGAAAGCGCCCGAACACATAAAATCGTCATCGGAAAGCGCACGCCAGCGAGAGGCGAGTTGTTCGCGGGTGATGCCGTCCCTGCGTTCCGTGTTGCGCCAGGCGCACAGTACGTCGAAGCCGCCCTTCTCCAGATAGCCGAGATGGACTGAGCAGGGCTGGCGGTTGATGAGAAAGGTCCGCCGCCCGAGGATAAGCCGCCACAGCCAATCCGGACAGGCCCAGTGGCCGTTCCACTCCTCGGTCAACCCATGCGAAGAAAAATCGATCTGATGCGAGATCCAGCCGCCGGGCTTCAGCCAGGCCCGCATGGCCGAGTAAGCCGTCTCCAGATCCTCGACGTGCTCCAACACGGCGTGCGAAAAGATGACGTCCATCGAACCGGGCCGCACGATGCGCAGATCATGCCACGGCGCATGGTAGCCGATCGAAATGCCGTCAACTGGCGCGTCGAAGCTCTGCAACGCGTTGCGGATAGCGGCCAGGCGGCTTGGCTCCAGCGCCGCCGCCAAGCGTTCGTCGGTCAGGATGTGGGAAGGAAACAGCCGCTGGTCCAAGTCGGCGTCGAAATCGGGCCAGCCTTTGGAGGGACGCGCCGCGCGGCGGCGGAACAGCTCCGCCAATGCGTCGAAGATATGCAGGTTGCGATCCGTCTCGGCGAAAGGTACGACATCGAGCGCAATATAGCGATCGACGCCCGACAACAGCGCCGCCAACCCGATCCCGAGCGAATCGCCCGGGCCGAGCTCGGCGATGGTCCGCGGCATTTCCCGCATCCCGTGCCGCCAAAGCAAGGTAAGATGCTTGAGCCAGACTCCGTAGCAGTACTCGGCGGAGTCGGTTCCGTAGGTCTTGCCTCTCGGCAGCAGGTTTCTTATTCCGGGAACGAACGTCAGCAGGCCCTTGGCGATGGATCTGAATCGCATTCCCGGTCCTGGGTTGGAGCGAAACCCCTCTTACGCGCCTGGAAATTTATGCTATGGGTCAGCCGCATATTCGATCGCCGGATTGCGTTCCAGCACCCAGCGCTGATCCTCGGACAACGACAATCCTCCAGCCCCGACGGTGAACAGATCGTCGTAGGGCGTCATCCAGAACATGAGGTTCATCGCGCCGGCGCTGGCGCATTCGCCCCATTCGACCACGCCATCGGCGTTCTGATCCATGCCGTTGGTGCACTGGGGCGTGTCGTTGAGGGCGTCGTGGAACGTGCCCGTGTACTCCGAGGTATGGAAAAGGCCGAGCCAGTGACCTAGTTCATGGGCCATGACCATGCCCGTAATCCTCGGAAATCCTTCAAAATATTCCATCGAAACCGCCACGCCCGAAAAAGCCGTGCCCTGCACGGTGGGCGGACCCGGAATATGTCCCGCCAGCCCGATGACTCCCTCCAGATCGTCGCCGTCAAAGCTGCGGATAAAGAAAATATTGGGCCAGTCATTGTCCGCCGCCGCGCTTTTGCGCAAAAGCTTGCGAAACTCCCCAATACCAGTGATCACCGAAAGCCCCGTGGCATCGTCTCCGCCGAGGTCGTGGTAGGCGATTTCTCCCAGCCTGATGTTCCCTGTGCCCAGGCAATCGGTGAACACTCTGACAGACCTGGAGAATTCAACATGGGAAGCGGCATTGGAGGCATTCAGACCGCTCAGACCCACAAACCAGAAATTGACGTTGAGTCGATCGTCCGGCTGATCCTCCGGTCGTTGCGGCTTGACGAAAAATCTGACGTGGATGTCGTCGCTGGCGATGACGCTGCCGATCGAAATGACATATGTCCCAGGCATGAATGGCAAGCGCGGCGTATTCGGCAAAAACACGCTCAGCGACGAATCGGGAAAGAAATGGAAATCGTACTGGTCGTTGATGGCGTCGTCGATTACATCCGTATCAAAATCGTAGAGCCGAACCGAATTCGGCGCATCGAGGGTATACGGCCAGAGCAGATTGTCGTCCGAACCTTCATACCAGGCGATTACCGAAGCCGCCCCTTCCTCAACCTCGATCGATCCGAGATCATCCCGGATGTCCGGATCGTCAGGGACGGTCGGAACATCGTTGAAATCCTGAACTTGATGGTTCGGTTTGGGAAAGACGTAATCGTCCATATCGACGTCGCCGTCTGGAGGTCTATTGGGATCGCTGTTCGTCTGGTCGCTGGAAGCCGGGACGCATTCGCCGCCGTATTCGCGCGTCCCAGCCGGGCATCCTTCAGAGCAACCGCAAAACGTCAACACCCAAAATAAAATCGCACTCGCCGGAAAAAACCAACCCACGCGCCATCTACTCATCAACACTCCTCCTTAATGGCGAGGGCATTCTATCATGGAGCGGACGGATCTTCAATGTGAACGGATTGGCCTCATTCCCCGGCTAAGGCAGAGGTTTTTCGGGTTGTCCAGAAAAGACCTTACGGGAGAGCGTAGAAACATGGCCTGAGGTTTGCTTGAGTTTTCA
>QZKR01000022.1 GCA_003598065.1 Myxococcales bacterium
TCGGGGATGTGCACGTACGTCCCGGCCTCCGAAGGCGTCTCGTCGGTCGTCGTCCCCAGCAGCCTTGACGCCTCGCCGGGGTGCGGCGTAAGCACGGTCTGTCCGCCGTGCATCGAGCGTTCGAGCAGAAAGCCCATGCCGCCGGTGGCGGCGAGCGTCAGCGCGTCGGCGTCCAGAAGCAGCGGAATGTCGAGCCGGCCCAGGGCCGCTTCGCGCAGCAAAAGAAGGTTCTTGTCGTCCGCGCCCCAGCCGGGTCCGAAGACGACGGCGTTCATGCGCAGGGTGGCGTTGTAGAGGGCCGTGGCCTGCGAAGGCGGGTCGCCCGGCGGCAAAGCGAAGGTCATCGCCTCCGGGTGCCGCGCGGCAAGCGCGAGGCGCGTGGCTTCGTCCGTGGCGACGGTGACGAGGCCCGTCCCGGCGCGCAGCGCCGCCCCCGCCGCGAGGATCGCCGCGCCGCTTTTCCCCGGCGAACCGGCGACGAGCAGCAGGTGGCCGTAAGTGCCCTTGTGCGTATCGGGCTTGCGCCGGCCGATCGTCCGGCGGGCCTGCGATTCGTGGAAGCAGGAAGCGTCCGTCCCGATGCGGCGCACGACCGACGGGGGGAGACCGATATCGATGGTCGTCAAGTGGCCGCAGAACTCGGCGCCGGGATACAGCATCTGCCCGAGCTTGGCGAGGCCGTAGGTGTAGGTGCGGTCGGCGCGGAAGGCGACGCCTAAGACCTGCCCCGTATCGGAACTGACGCCGGAGGGCATGTCGAGCGCGACGCGCAGGGCCGAGCTGCGGTTGGCGACGCGGATCGCCTCGGCGTGGATTCCGCCGACCTCCCGCGCCAGGCCCGTGCCGAACAAGCCATCGACGATCGTTCCGGCGCGGCGCAAGGCCTCGCTTGCCGGACCGAATGTTTCCGTGCCGATCCGGCGGACGGAGACGGGCGACGGCAGCCTGTCGTAGTTGGTTTTCGCGTCCTCGGGCAGTTGGTCCGGCTCGGCGAAGAGCAGCACCTCGCAGGGCCGGCCGGCCAGCGCCAGGTGCCGCGCCGCGACCAGGGCGTCGCCGCCGTTGTGGCCCCCGCCGGCCATGACCACGATCGGACCGGAAGGCGGAGGCAGGGCCAGCAGGGCCTTGGCGGTCCCCGCGCCCGCCGTCTCCATCAGGTCGATGCCGGGGACGCCGCCTTCGACGATCGTCGCCCGGTCCATCTCGCGCATTTCATCCGCCGTCGCCAGCGCCAAGGGATAGGTCGTCATGATCGCACCTTTTCCACCAGTCTGAGGAAATCGCGCACCGCCTGGCCGATGCCGACAAGCAGAGCCCGCGCCGTCAATCCGTGCCCGACGTGGACCGCGGCGATCGGCAGCGCGGCCAGGGCCGAAACGTTGCGATAGTCGATGCCGCCGGCGGCGTGCACTTCCATGCCGAGTTTGGCCGCGAGCTTCGCCGCGTCGGCGAGCCGCGACAAATGTTCGCGTTGGTCGCGGTCGTTGCGGATCGCCGTATAGGCGCTCGAATCGAGCACGATGATTTCCGCTTGCAGCCGGTTGGACCAGCGCACGGCGTCGATCGTCGGCCGGATGAACGCCGCGCCGCGAATGCCGGCGTCTTTCAGGGCGCTCAGGAAAACCGTCGCCTGATCCCGGTCGGTCTCCTCCAGCGGGGCGCGATCGGCGCGCACGTCCTTGGGTTCCTGGACGAGCGTCACCATGTGCGGGCGCTGATCGAAGGCGAACTCGCGGTTTTTGCCGGTGGGGGCCAGTTCCAGGTTCAAGGGCGCCGTAAGCGTTTCTTTCAGCACCTGGATGTCGCGCGGCAGAACGGCCGCCCGGTCGGCGTGGAGATGGATCGTCAGGCCGTCCACGCCCTCCAGTTCGGCGAGCGCCGCCGCGATGGCGGGGTCCGGTTCGCGGCCGCCTCCGGCCGTGCGCAGCCCCGCCACGTGATCGAGTTTGAAGTAAAGCTTCACCCTTGCCTCCTAGCGGCCGATCGCGCCGATCCCGGCCAAACGCTCGATTTCGGCCGGCTCGTATCCCAATTCGTTCAGAATCGTTTCCGTGTGCTCGCCGAGCCGCGCCGTCGGCGCGAGCGTCTTCCCGCTGCGTCCGAGCGCCGGGAGGGCCGCCGCCTGCAAAATCCGCCCTCCGTCGGCCGTCCGGGTTTCGAACAGCAGGCCGCGCGCCGCGAAATGCGGGTGCGCCTTGACCTCCGCCGGACTCAGCACCGCTTCGCAGCAGGCGTCCACGTCCGCCATAAGCGTCGTCCATTCCTCGCGCGTCCGGCTCATAAACAACGCTTTCATCGCTTCGTAGCCGGCCTCGCCGTCGGCGGCGACGGAATATTGCTCGCTCAGCAGATCCGGCCGGCCGGCCGCCTCGCAGAAGGCGGAATAGAACTTCGGCTCCAAAGCCGCCAGCGCCATGTGCCGGCCGTCTTTCGTCTCGTAGAGGTTATAGCATACGTAAAGGCCTTGAAGCGCCGTTTCGCCGCGCGCGGGCGACGGGTCGTCGGTCAGCAATCCGGCCATCGTCACCGGCTGTAGCGCCGTCATGGCGTCGGACATCGAGACGTCGAGATGGGCGCCTTCGCCCGTCCGTTCGCGTCGGAAAAGCGCGGCGAGAATGGCCGCGACGGCGGAAAACGAGCCGGCGAGGTCGGCCGCCTGCATGCCCGGCAACCCCGGCGGCTGGCCGCGCCGGCCCGTCATCGCCACGAGGCCGGCGAGCGCCTGGTAATTCAGATCGTGGCCGGCCCGCAGGCGGTAGGGGCCGTCCTGACCATAGCCGGTGATGGACGCGAGAATCAGGCGCGGGTTGGCGGCGCGAAGCGCCTCGTAGCCCAGACCCATCGCATCGAGCGCGCCGGGGCGAAAACCCTCCAGAGCGACATCGCTTACCTTGGCCAGCCGCAAGACGATCTCACGGCCTTCGGGACGGCGAAAATCGACGGCGAGGCTGCGCTTGCCGCGGTTGATGGCCAGATAGAGCGCCCCGACGTCGCCGACGAACGGCGGAATCCGCCGCGCATAGTCGCCCGCGCCGGCGCTCTCGACTTTGATCACCTCCGCGCCCATCTCGGCCAGCATCAGCGAGGCGAAAGGGCCGGGCAAAAGCCGCGAGAGATCCATGACGCGCACGCCGGACAGAAAATCGGCCATCGCTAAACCACCCCGAATCCGAAATTTCCAGATCCGTTCCGACTATAGCCAACCGGCGCGCCGAATGCAACGCAGTGCTTGCTTTCCAAATTTGCCGTCAGCGGGAATAACGGCGGCGGCCCCGTATTCTTATTGGTGGGAAAACCCTTCGGCAAGACGGGGGGTTGACCACAACGGCCGGCGGTGGTAGCTTTCCCTCCCGGCCGGCGGCCCGGCGACAAAATCTGCCGCGCAACGCGTCGCGCCTCACCGGCGCGACCTATCGAATCGAGGCTGGATAATGATCGATCGGTTATTCAAAATGGCGTTGATCGGCGGTGAGCCGATACTCTTTTTGCTGATTTTCTTGAGCTTTATCTCGATCGCGGTGGTGATTGAGCGCTTCGTCTACTACCTGCGCCGCCGGCTCGACATGGGGGAATTCGCCTCGAAAATCATCGAGTCGTTGAACCGTGGCGACACGCCGGCCGCCGTTTCCGCCTCCGGCGCGACGCGCGCCGCCGAGGCGGCCGTCGTTCTGGAGGGTTTGAATAACATCGATAAAGGTCCCAAAGTGGCCGGCGAGTTGATGGAATCGATGGCCTTGCGTCAGCAGCAGGCGCTCGACCGCTGGTTGATCATCCTCGGCACGATCGGCTCCAACGCCCCGTTTATCGGCCTGCTGGGCACGGTGCTTGGAATCATCAAGGCCTTCAACGACCTGGCGATCGATTCGCAGGGCGGACCGTCGGTGGTCATGGCCGGCATCGCCGAGGCGCTGGTGGCCACCGCCGTCGGTCTGCTGGTGGCGATCCCGGCCGTGGTGTTCTTCAACTATTTCAAGAACCGCCAGAAGCGGATCATGAGCAACATCGACCAGCTCAAGCGTCTGATTATCGCCTTCATCGAAGCCAACGGCTCGGCGGGCGGAAAGGGCTGAGCGATGCAAGCCGGCCAGGGCCAGGACGAACTGCTCACCGAGATCAACGTCGTCCCGCTGGTGGACATCGTGCTCGTCCTGCTCATCATTTTCATGGTGACGGCCACGTTTATCGTCAAACCGGCGATCGACATGGAATTGCCCAAGGCCGACACGGGCGACCGCAAGGAGCGCAACCAGTTTTCGCTTCTCCTGGGCAAGGACGGCTCCATCGCCATCGGCGACCGCGTGGTCGAGGAAGCGTCCATCAGCGATGAATTCGCGGCGCTTTTCAACAAATTCAAGGAAGAGAAGCGGCAATCGCTGCTCGCGGAGGGAAAGACGCCCTCCGACGATCTTCTGGAGGACATGGCGCGCCGCGATCTGACGATGGTGATCCAGGCCGACGCGCGGGTGACGCACGGACGCGTCATCCACTTCATCGACGAGGCGCGCAAGGTGGGCATTCTCAAATACGCCTTCAACGTCGATCCCGACGCCGCCGAGAGCGAAGCCGACCGCACCTCCCAGGACGCGCAGGACGCCGAGGACAAGAAAGTTCCGACGGCGCCCTAGCGTACTTTTCCCTTCCCTTGCCGGTCCGTATCGTCTATAAGAGTGGCTGCTTTTACTAGCCCTGACAAACCGGGAGGTTTTCCATGTCGTCCCTCAAGCATAAAACGGCGTTCGTAAGTTTTGGCGTGCTGGCGGTTCTCCTGTTGTCGCAGACGGCGTTCGCGTCGTGGGTGATCGAGCAGGAGGAGTCGATCGTCGGCCAGGACGAGAAAGTCGTCACCACGATGACCTTCAGCGAAAACGCCATGCGGGCCGACAATCCCAAGATGAATTCCGCCGTGATCATGAATTTCGACACCGACACGATGATGATGATCCAGAACGGGCAGAAGATGTACCTGGAGATGAAAATCAGCGTCCTGGCGGAACAGATGAAGCAGATGGCGGCGATGATGAGCCAGAAGGAAGAATCGAAGGGCGAAGTCACCTTCACCCAGACGGGCGAAAAAAAAGAGATCAGCGGTTTCCCCTGTGCGAAGATCGTCATCATGCACCAGGGGAAGCAGATCGGCGAGATGTGGGTCACCAAGGAGATCAACGACGCCGAGGTGAAGAAGGTTTACGGCAAGTTCTTCGAGATGGCCGACGTCCAGGGCGGCAACGCGCCGCGCGGCGTGGCGGCGATGAAAAAGGCCCTGGAAATGGGTTTCCCCATCCAGGTGGAGCAGGAAATGCCCGACGGCGCCAAGATCCGCTCGGTGGTGCTCTCGGCGAAAGAAAAGAAGGCCAACCCCCTGGATTTCATGCCGCCGGCCGGATTTCAGCGGCTCACGCCGGAAGACATCATGCGTCAGCAGCAGCAACAGATGATGATGCAACAGCAGCAGCAAGGCATGGGGCCCGGCGCACCGATGTCGCCGGGCATGCCTCCCGCTCCGCCGGCCCCCCAAGCGCCGCCCGCGCCGAGCAAGCCGGATAAGGCAAAATAAGCAAGCGCGATTACTCTTCCCGCAGCCCCTCCACCGGATTGAGCCGGCTGGCGCGCCAGGAAGGGTAGAGCGTGGCGATGAAGGAAATGGCGATCGCCGTGACGATCGTCGCGCCGATCTGCAAGGGATCGAACTTCGCCGACAGCCCCGACATATAATAAATCTCCGCATCCAGTTCGAACGGCAGATAGGGGATCAGCGCGCAAAGCAGGACGCCGGCCGCCAGGCCGATCGCCGTGCCGATGCCGCCGATCGTCAGCCCGTCCAGAACGAAAATCGCCATGATCGAGCGGCGCGAGGCCCCCATCGATTTCAGGATGGCGATTTCCTTCTCTTTCTCGATCACCATCATGAATAGCGTCGAGGCGATGCCGAAGGCGGCGACCAGCGTAATGAAGGTGAGGATCACGAACATCGCCGCCCTTTGCAGCCGCAAGGCGGAGAAGAGGTTGCGGTTCATCTCCATCCAGTCGCGGGCCTTGTAGGGAAAGCCGCCCAGCGCCTCGACGACCGCCTCGCCGATGAATGGCGTGTCGTAAATATCCTCCGGCGCGACGCGGAATTCGATCGCCGTCACGTCGTCGCCCATCTCGGCGAATTGCTGCAAAGCCGAGAGGGGCGTGTAGACGAACTTCATATCGTACTCGAACATCCCGACGTGAAAGATCCCGGCGACGCGGAAATACTGGTTTTGGGGAACGGGTCCGGTCGGTCCCATGCCGCCGCCGAGCGGGTTGACGATGTTGACTTCGTCGCCGACGCCGACGTTCAGAAAAGTCGCCAGCTCCTGCCCGATCGCCACCGGCGGCAGTTCGGCTTCCCCCCAGCGGCGTTTCGTGCGCGTGAAGAACTCCCGTTCCATCTTCCCGGCGGCGATATCGTCGGCGATGCGCTTTTTCGTGTCCTCCAAAAGCCGTTTCGGGTCGCGCATGTAATCGAGCGAGCCCTGCTCGTAACGATAGGGCAGGGCGGTCACGCTCGCCGCCGTGTCGAGATCGACGCCCTTGAACAGCACGCCGGAGATGTTTCTCTCGGAGGAGATCATCACTTCGCGCAGGACAAACGGCGTGGCCGCCACGACCCCCGGCGTTTTGCGCATCGTGTCCAGCGTCTCGCGGTACTCCGTGAAGCCGTAAGTCACTTTCATCAAGTTGCCGTGGGCGGCGGAGCCGATCAACTTGTCGCGCAAATCCTCCTCGTAGCCGCGGATCACGGCCAGCACGACCACCAGCGCGCAGACGCCCACCGCCACGCCGATCACGGAAATGATCGAGATCGTGGAGAGAAAAGCGCTCGATTTGCGGGCGCGCAGATAGCGCATGCCAATGTAAGGGGAAAACGACATCGTTTCAGCCTCGCTCGGGTGGGCCATTGGTAGCATCGCCCGGGAAGCTTGTCAAATCACGCTTCGCGCGAATTTACCGGGGTAAAAGCTGTTGACTTCTCGGATGAAGAAATGTTCAATGGGGACCTAAACCTTTAGGCGAGACGGATACTTCGATAAGCCGAGGCAAGGAGGGTGCATGACGCGGACAATCCATCTCTCGCGGCTGGCGTTGCTGATTCTGATGGCGGCGATCGTCTTCGCCGGCTGTGAAAAAAGCTCCGGAACCGCTTTTGAAAAGGCGGCCGAAGACCGCTTGAGCCAGCTGGGCGGCGGCAAGGCGCTGACCACCGACGCCTTCGCTCCGAAGCTTAAAAAACTGGGGGGAGACCTTTCGATCGCCTCGGCTTCGCCGAAAACCTGGGCGGCGCTCGCCGGCGGCGACGAGGCGGCGTTGATCGAGGCCATGTCGGCCGAGGGCGTCTCGCTGATCGCTCTGCCGTTGAAGCTCGACGAAAGCCTCGACAAGCCCGGTTCGATGTTCGAGGCCATCGTCCACAATGGCGATTTCGAGCAGTTGTCCATCGTCTACACCGACACGGCCGCCGTGCTGGCGCAGGTCGCGCACAAGGCTTTCCGCCTCTCCGACGCCGAGCTTGGCGCGGTGCTCCGCTATGCCCGGGCGACGCTCGGGGGGCAAGGCGAGGCGGGCGCGCTGCCCGGCGGTTTCGCCGACAAAATTCCCGGCGGGGCGACCGTCGAGTTGCGTTTCACCGACACGAAGGGTTTCAACAAGACGATCGGTCTCGTTCGCGCCGACGGCTCCTCGGCCAAGGAGGCTCTGGACAAGGCGCTTGCTTCGGCGGGCAAACGGTACGAAAGCAAGGGTTCGGGCGGGCCGACGGCGGAGCCTTTGGCGACTTTCCTCCAGGCGGCGAGACTCGTTTTCACCTTCCATCGCGAGCGCGGGCCGTTCAACGTTCCGGAAAAACATTTCACGGCGCTGGTGTCGCTGGGTCTGGACGGTCTGGTGCTTCGCGTCGGCGAGGAGAAAGACAAGCCGATCCTCATCACGCCCGACAAAGCCAAGCTTTATCGAGTCTCCGCCGTCGTTCCTCTTCTGGAGGCGGCGTGCCGCGCGGCCCGGAAGGACAAGGCGGCGTGGAAGAAGGAAGGGACGAGCCTGGAGAAGTTCCGCGTGCTGGAATTCACCGAGCGCACGCCGGGCGGCGAGGCCGTGCGGCTGCGGCGCGGCGTGGAATACGTCGCTCCGGAGCGTTTCGACGCCGCGGCGATCTTCGCCAGCTTCCAGGAGGGCGCGGACTGGCTGCTCGCCAACTTCGATCCCCAAACGCGGATGTTCAAATACGAGTATTACGCCGTCAAGGACGCCTACAACGAGAAGCAGTACAACCTCATCCGCCATTGCCTGGCCACTTTGACCTTGATCCAGGCCTACGAACTCACCAAGGACCGGCGTTACCTGGACGCCGGCCGGCAGGCGATCGAGTGGGTGCTCGACCTGTTGCAGTGGGACGGCGAGATGGCCTACTTCAACCACGCCAAGTACGACAAAAAATTCAAGCTCGGCGGGCCGGGGACGCTGTTGCAGGCGATGTACGAATACACCCGCCTCGAACCCAAGCCGGAGTGGGACAAGCCGATGAAGGGCATGGCCGAGTTCATTATGCGCATGCTCAAGGACGACGGCCAGTACCGGAGCTTCTACACCAAGCCCGGCCAGCCGGAAGACAACGGCGAAGTGACCATCTACCCCGGCGAGGCCAATCTGGCGCTCGTCCGCCTTTACAAACTCTACAAAGACCAGCGTTACCTCGACACGGTGAACAAGGCCATGGCCCGCTACTCGAAATGGTTCCGCGACAACGCCAAGCCGAACCGCAAGGGCGACCTCGCCGCCTTTGTCCCCTGGGAGATGACGGCCATGGACGAGTACTGGGAAGTGACGAAACGCGACGACGTCGCCCAGTACGCCTACGACATGGCCGACTGGATCGTCGATAACTGGTTCGTCTTCGGACCGAACGAATCGTACTTCGAGGATTTCATGGGCGGCTATCGCGGCGCGCAGCGCCCCTACGACATGCCGTTGTGGAACAGCGGCGTCTACGGCGAAGGCGTGGCCAGCGTGTTTACGCTGGCGCGGGATCGCGGCGACACGGAGCGGGCGAAGAAATATCGGGAGGCCACTTACAAAACGATGCGCTTCATCCGCAACATCCAGTATCGGCGCGATTCGGCGTATTTTCTGCCCACGATCGACCGCGCCGCCGGCTGCATCCCGAGCCACTTCAACATGGACGATTGCCGCCTCGATTACGCCTACCATTGCCTGACCGTCAACTACCGCACGCTGCGGTTCTTCACGGCGGAGGATTGGCAGACGATCGGCCTTGCGCCCTATGCCCCGCCGACGCCGGAGATTCGGCAAGAGGCGGAAGCCGCGCCGCCGGCCGCGCCCATCAATCAGGGAGTCACGCCATGAAGCGCAATCTGGCTATTGTCGTTTTTGTTCTTCTGGCGCTCGGCGCGTTCGCCTGCTCCAAGGAAGAAGCGAAGCCGGCGAAAAACGGGAAACCCAAGCCCGCGAAGGTCGCCGTGGCCGAGAAGCCGGAACTCAAGCTCCAGCTTTCCGAGGCCGACAAACAGGTCCTGATCGGCGTAGCGCGCAAGACGTTCGAGCTTTTCATCGTCGAGGGCAAGACCTACAAACCCGACGACGTCCCGGCCAATTTGCGGGAAATGAAAAGCAACCGCGTCTTCGCCACGCTTTACATCGAAGGCGAGTGGCGCGGCTGCGTCTCCGCCGAGGGCGACACCCTGATCGAGGCCACGGTTCAATCCGTCATCAACACCTGCCGCGACAAACGGTTCAAAAGCCCGACGCCCGAGGAGGTGGGCCGCTTCCGCGTCGAACTGTCCTACCTGCAGCCGATGGAGGAAATCGCCACGAAAGACCCGGCCCAGATCGAGAAGGAGCTGGAACCGGGCGTGGACGGCATCCAGGTCGTTCATTCCAGCGGCAAGCGGGCGTTCTTCCTGCCTTACGTGTTCGTGAAAAAGCAGCGGACGACGGCGGAATGGCTGGAACGCCTTTCGGCCAAGGCCGGTCTGCCGAAGGATGCCTGGAAGAGTCCGGAAACGAGGATCTACCGCTACGGCACGATCAACTTCATCGAGGAAACGCCGAAAGGAAGGTCGGTCGATCTTTACCGCTACAAGGTCGAACTGGACGACGTTCCCGACGGCGCGCTCGACGCTGCCGTGGCGGCCGCTCTCGACTGGCTCAAGGCGCAGAAAGACGCGACGGCGGGCCGCTTCCGGGGCGGTTTCGACGAGGACCACAAGCCCTTGCCGCCCGCCGCGCCCAAGGCGCATCTGGCCGGCCTGATCGGGTTGGGCGAGGCGGCCGAGATCGCCAAGGACCTGAACCTCGCCAATGACGTGCGCTGGGGATGGGACGGGTTGAAGGACGCCGTGCGGACGGAAGGCGGCGCGCTGGAGTTCGTCGAGAACGGCGCGGCCGATCTGGAGGGCGCGCTGCTGCTCGCCGACCTGCTCGGCGCGTCGGGAGCGGTGAAGGGCCGGCGCGAGATGCTGGGGCCGATCGCGGCCTCGCTGGCCAAGCTCGCCGGCAAGGATCGGCCGAAGCCGGGCAAAGGCGCGGTGATCGAGGACCTGCCGAATTACGCCGTCTTCGTCGCCGCGCGGCTCGTCCGCCACACGAAGGACGAAAAACTCAAAGCCTTGGTAAAAGACCTCGTCGCCCGCTGGTGGACGGCCGGCGGCGGATGGTCGGCGGCGGCGGCGATCGAAGCAGCCAAGGCTCTCGATGACGAAGCGCTCGCCGATCGCTCCCTCGCCGAAGCCAAGGCGCTTGTCGCCGCGCAGTACGGCAAGGCCGATGCTCCCTACGCCGACTACATCGGCGCGTTCAAGAGCGACGGCGCGCCCCGGACGATCGACGTCGCCGTGCGCCTGCGCGGACTGGCGTTCGTATACGAGGCGATGGGAGAGCGCGATCCCGAGGCCAAGGCGGCCATCGGCCGCGCCCTCGTCTTCGGCCTGCGCTGGCTTCTGGAGCAGCAGTTCACCGACGCGAGCGCCTTCTACATCGAAAACTACAAGACGCTCGTCGGCGCGTTCAAGGCGGACATCCTGGTCAATACCGCCCGCGTCGAAGATCTGGGCGCGGGGCTTGCGGCGCTGGTCGATGTGCGGCGCGCGCTCGGCGAAGCCTGGCCGGGGCTTGTCGCCGCGCATCGGGCGGAGCTGGTGAAGTGAATTCGGAACGGGTGCCGATCGGCGAACTGGTGCGTCACGAGACGGACGGCGCGGCGATCGTCGTCGCCGGGCGGCTCGTGCAGCTTTCGCCGGCCACGCTGTCGCTGGAGGATCAAAGCGACCGCCGCACCTTCGGTTTCCCGAACCAGAATCCGAATCTGGCGCGCGTCCGCCTGGGCGACGTCGTCGAAGCGAAAGTGAACTTCAGCCACAAGTCCTGGCGCGTCGAGCAGATGAAGGTGCTCGCCCCCTGCCAGCTTGCCGACCGTCCCTTCAAACAGTGGATGCAGCGCTGGATGCGTCACGGCGACCAGATCCGCAAGAACCTCGTCCTGCGCGACCGCCTGGTGCGCGCCGTGCGGAAATTCTTCCAGGAAGAAGGGTTCATCGAGACGGCGACGCCGACGCTCGTGCCCTGCCCGGGCATGGAGCCTCATCTGGTCGGCTTCAAGACGGTGTGGACCGGCCCCGACGGGGCGTGGCGGCGGCCTTTCTACCTGCCGACGTCGCCCGAGTTCCATCTGAAAAAGATGCTCGCGCTCGGCTACGAGCGGATCTTCGAGATCGCCCGCACGTTCCGCGACAACGAATATTCGGCCCATCACCAGCCCGAATTCACGATGCTCGAATGGTATCGCGCCTACGCCGGCTACGAACGGATCATGGAGGACGTGGAACGGCTCGTGGCTTTCGCGGCCAAAGAGGTTTTGGGCCAGACCACCTTGCCCTATCGCGCGCATCAGGTGCGTCTCGACCCGCCCTGGAAACGCATCTCCGTGCGCGAACTGTTCGTCGAGAGCTTCGGCATCGACCTGGCGGAGGTCGTGAAGCCGGGCGACCTGGCCCGGCTGGCCCAGGCGCGCGGCTACAGTTATATTCGCTCCGACGAAAGCTTCGACGACGTGTTTTTCAAACTCTTCCTCACGGAAGTGGAGTTGAAACTCGGCTGGGACCAGCCCGTCATCCTCTACGATTACCCGATCGAGATGGCGGCCCTGGCCCGCCGCAAGTCCAGCGCGCCGCGTTTCGCCGAACGCTTCGAGGTCTACCTCTGCGGCGTGGAGCTGGCCAACGCCTTCGGCGAGCTGACCAACGCCGGCGAGCAGGCGCGGCGGTTTCAGCAGTTCGCCGAGGAGGCCCGCAAAACGCGCGGCTTCGCCTACGAGCCCGACGAGGAATTCCTCGACGCTTTGCGTTTCGGAATCCCCCCCTCGGCCGGCATCGCCCTGGGGCTGGATCGATTGGCGATGCTTCTGGCCAACGAAACGGCGCTGGACGCCGTTCTCGCCTTCCCGCACGTCACGCTTGTCGAAGAGGAATTGGGGGACTGATGCCCTTCGACGAGATCGGCTATCAACCCAAGGCGGCGACGATTCTGCGGCGGATCGTCGAGCGCGGCCACGCGGCGCACGCCTATCTCTTCCATGGCCCGCCGGGCTCGGGAAAGCGCGAGGCGGCGCGGCTCTTCGCTCAAGCGCAGAACTGCGAAGGCGGCGCGGGCGATCCCTGCGGCCAATGCCGCGCCTGCGACCAGATCGCGCGGAGCATGGATCCGGACGCCCCGCTCTATCCCGATCTCGTTCACCTCGCGCCGGGGCGTTTCGTCGCTTCCGACGGCAAGAAGCAGGCCTCGGATACGATCGTCGTCGATGCCGTGCGCCAGCTTCGCCAGTCGCTGTACAACGCCCCGCTGGTCGCGCGCCGCCGCGTCGTCGTCGTGCACGAGGCCGACAAGATGCAGCCGGCCGCGCAGAACGCCTTCCTCAAAACGCTCGAAGAGCCGCTGGAGAAGATTCGCACGACTTTCCTCTTGCTTTCGGCCCGCCCGCAGGCGCTTCTGCCGACGATCCGCTCCCGCTGCCATGCCGTCTTTTTCGCCCCCGTGCCGGCCGAGGCGATCGTTCGGCGTCTCCTCTCGGCCGGCGGGCTGGAGGAAGCCTCGGCCGCGCTTTGGGCGCGGCTCGCCGACGGCAATTTGCAGGCGGCGCTGACGCTTGCCGCCGATCCCGACGCTTCGCCGCTGATCGCCGAGCGCGCCGACTGGCTGACCCGCTGGGAGGCGGTCATCGCCGGCCCGGCGGCCGGTTACGCGGAATTCGAGGCTGAAGGCCGCAAACGCGACGAGATGCCTAAGCTTATCGACTTGCTGATCGGCTGGCACCGCGACCTGCTCGTCGTCCAGTCGGGCGGCGACCCGCGCCACGTCGTCAACCTCGACCGCCTCGACGCCCTGCGCGCCGCCGCCGCGACGCTCGACGGCCCCGAGATCGTTCGCCGCATCGAGCGGCTGGTGGCGATCCGCGGCGCCCTGGACGTCTACATCCGCGGCGATCTGGCCATGGATGCCCTGCTGGCGGACATTCTCGTTTCCGCTAAGCTTCCCGCCGGGAGAGCCGATTCCCTTTATCGTTGAGCAATCTTCCCGCCGCCCTTGCAAGGCGCCGCCGTCTCCGGTAAAAGGGAAGAAGGTCGGGATGAAGGAGAAAGATGTGTCGTGTAGATGCTTTGTGATTGGCCTGCTGGCCGTCGTGATGTCCGGCCTTGCGCAGTTCGCCGCGGCCGACGGCGTCTCTTCTCCGCCATCGCCGGGTTCGCCCGCCGTATGCCTCAACGAAATCGACGCCCAACCTTATTTCTCCGGGCCGGCTTATGCGGCCATGCGCGGACGATGCGCCGACGCGGCGTCGGCCGCCTGTCTCGCCGAAGTGGAGAAGGTCCTAAAAACGGAAAAGGACCCGACCCAACGACGACGCCTCGCTTTTCTCGCCGGGATGGAAGCCGTCGATCTCGGCGAGCGTCCGGCGGCCAAGCGTCATCTGTCGTCGCTTGCCGGCGGCTACCCGCTGCTGGAGGATTACGTCCGTTACCACCTTGGCGAAATCGCTTACGCCGACGAACGCTGGCCGGAAGCGGCCGAGCATTTCGCCGCGCTGTCGCCGGACAGCCGGCTGTTCGTCCAGGCCCAGTTTCGCGCCGCCTCCTGTCTGGCCAGGCAGAAGCGGCCGGAAGCGGCCGAAACCCTCGAACGATTGATCGCGGCGCACCCGGATCATTTTCGGATTACGCAGGCCAAGGCCGAGTTGGCCGATCGGCTGAGCGCCGTCGATCCTCGGCGGGCGCGGACGCTGTGGCTTGAAGTGATGAGCGAGGAACCGAAAACGGGTTTCGGGCTTTTGGCCGAGAGTCGCCTCGCCGCCTGGCCCAAGAAACCGATCACCCAAAATGAACGGGAAGCCATCCGCCTTGCCTGGGCGAACCGGCACATGGAGCAGCGCCGTTTCGCCGAGGCCCAGAAACTGGTCGATGAGGGGTTGAAGAAATGTCCGCCTAAAGCCAGCCGCGCGGCTTGCGGCGCATGGCTTGAATTGCAAGGCCGGCTGCTGGCCAGGGCGAGCAAGGGGGAAAAAGCCATTGCGGCCTTCTCCAGCGTCGCCGAGACGAAGGCCGCCGGCGACGTGCAAGGACGCGCCCTCTTCGACCGGCTCCAGGCCGAGATGCGCGCCGATCGCGACGACGCGGCGATCGCCGCCGGCGAAGCGCTCGTCGCTCGATATCCCAATCACCCCCTGGCCTGCGAAGCCGCTTTTCTCGTCGCCAGCCTCCATCGCGTGGAAGACCGTTTCGATGAAGCCGCCGTCGCGTTCCATCGCGTCGTGGACAAGTACCCCGACTGCGAGCGGGCCGCCGAGGCGCTCTGGCGCGCCGGCTGGCTCCAATATCGTCAGGGACGATACGACGAGGCCGAACGGGTCTGGGCGGCGCTGGACGCCTACGTGCCCGAACGCCTGGATCGGGAGCGCGTGCTCTACTGGCGGGCGCGGGGCCTGCAGAAACAAGGGGACGCCGCGGCTTCGCGCCTCTATTACGAACAAGTTCTGGATCTCCATCCGTTGGGGTTTTACGGTTCGCTCGCCTATGACCGGCTCGTCGAACTGGGGGTGAGTCCGTCCGTCAGCGAAGCGCGGACAGCGGACTTGATCGGCCTGGATCCTGCCGACGTCCTGGCGTTGGACGTGAGCGCCGAGGCCGCCACGCCCGGCTTTCAGCGCGCCTTGGAATTGTGGCGGCTGGATCGCCGGCGCGATGCGAGACGGGAATTCGACGCGCTGACGGCCGCCGAGCCTCGCAACGAAACGTACGCGCTGGTCGCCGCCTACCTGCACCACCTCGCCGGCGAGCCGTCCGTGGCGATCCACTACTTCCGCGTCGCCATCGACGATTTCATGGATCGCTATCCGACTCCCGACACCGTCGGCCTCTGGCGGCTGGCCTATCCCACGCCCTATCGCGACTTGATTTTGAAGGAGGCCAAGGCGGCGGGCGTCGAGCCGTGGCTCGTTTTCGCGTTGATCCGTGAGGAGTCCTCCTTCCAGGCCGATATTCGCTCGCCGGTCGGCGCAATGGGACTGATGCAGATCATGTCTTACACCGGCCGTCCCGTCGCCAAAAAACTCGGCGTCAAGAAATTCAAGGTATCCGACCTTTACCAGCCCGAGACGTCCGTTCGCTTCGGCTCATACTACCTCGCCCGACGCCTCGAAGGTTTCGGTGGAAACGTCGCCCGCGCCGTCGCCTCCTACAACGCCGGACCGTCGGCGGTGAGCCGCTGGCTGGCGACATTCGGCGATCTGCCGGTCGATGAGTTTATGGAGGAGATTCCCTACCGCGAAACTCGCGGCTATACGCGCCGCGTGCTCAAAAGCTGGGGCATCTACCGCTACTTGTACGGCAGCGAATCGCCCGGCCTGCCGCTGGGCGACAAACCTCCCTCTCCCGTCGCCAACCGCGCCGACCAGTCCGTCGCGACGCCGTAGCGCTTCGGCAAAATTTGGCTGTCGGCCTCATGCCAATCGGCGATCCAATGCGTAACGATGTTGCGGTGTAGGGGCGGATGAAGCGAAGCGGAATCCGCCCGTTCTTTGCGGGAGGATTCCGCACCTTCGGTGCTTCATCCTCCCCTACGTTGATTTACTCATCTGATCGCCAGTTGATATCAGCCGATCTGCTGGCGCACAACCTCGGCCAAGAGCAAGACCAAAACGACGATCAGCAGCGGTCGGACGATCCGCTCTCCGCGCTGGATGGCGAGCGACGAGCCGATGAGGTTGCCGGCGATGCCGCCCGCCGCCGCGTAGAGGGCGAGCGGGAAAACGACCTGGGCGTTGACGAGAAACACCGCCAGCGCGCCGGCGTTGGAGGCAAGATTCGACAAGCGGGCGTTGGCCGAGGCCGTCACAAGATCGAAGCGCAGCAGGAAATGGAAGCCGATGGTCAGAAACGTGCCCGTGCCCGGACCGAAGAAGCCGTCGTAGAGGCCCACCACGGCGCCGATGAGGCAGGCTTTCACCGTTTCGTGGGCCACGCCGCCTTTGCCGTCGGAGGGCGGCAGGATTTTCTTGTGGACGATGAAGAAGACGAGCACCGTCGGCGCCAGCACGAGCATCACGGTGCGAATCACGGAGGCGTGGACGAACAGCGCCGCCTTCGCCCCGGCCGCGCTGCCCGCCAGCGCCCCCAGCGCCGCGATCAGCCCGATTTTCAAGCGAATCTTGCCGGCGTTGAAGTAGCGCAGAACGGCGGTGAAGGTGCCGCAGAAGCTGGAAAATTTGTTGGTGGCCAGGGCCGCGTGCGGCGGCAGGCCGACGGCGAAATAGGCCGGCAGGCTGATGAGCCCGCCGCCGCCGGCGATCGAATCGACGAAGCCGGCGAGAAACACCAGGCCTACGACGATCGCCAACTGCAGATTCGACAAATCCATGCCGCTTCCTTCGTCCAAAGGCGGACGCGTGGGCGGGTTATAGCAGAGAAACGGGTGTTTGTCAGGAGTTCGACAAATTGCGGAGGTGATCGAACACTTCGCGCGCCGCCACCGCGCCGTCCCCCACCGCCGCGGCGATCGACGGCGAGCGGGCGTTGGTCACGTCGCCTGCGGCGAACACGCCCGGCACGGACGTGTGCATGTAACGATCGACGGCGATCGTGCCGTCGTCATTGAGCGCCAGGGCCCCCGGCGCCAGCATCGTCGTGTTCGGTTCGAAGCCGACCTTGATCACCACCCAGTCCACCATGAACGGCACGTCCTCCAGACCGGTGCGGAGCAATAATGAAGTGACGTGTTGGCCATCGCCCTGGATGCGGACGACGTAGGTATCGGCGAGCAACCGGAGGTTGCTTTGCGCGCGCGCCTGGGCGAGGAACTCCGGCCGGGCGCGAAACTCGGCGGAACGGTGGATGACCGTCACTTGAGGACAATAGGGCGCGAGATACAGCGCGTTTTCCAAAGCCCCGTCCGAACCGCCGATGATGGCCACGCTCCGGCCGGCGATGCTGGCCATATCGGTTGTGCCGGAGTAGGATACGCCGCGCCCCACGTATTCCGCCTCGCCGGGCACGGAAAGCCGCCGCCGCGACAGCCCCGTGGCGATGACGATCGCCTGCGCCTGAATCGTCTCCTTGTGCGTCACGATGCGTTTGGCCGCCGGTTCGACGGCGTGGACGTCCGTGCCCAACTCGGCCGTCAGCCCTTTGGCTACAAACTCCGCCTCCAGCCGTTCGCGCAGATCGTGGCCGTTGGCGGCGCGCAGGCCGAGGTAATCGATGATCGGCAGGTTGATTTCGGAGAGCGTGCCCCCGAGTTTGTCGCGGCGGTCGAGCAGAACGAACGACACCTTGAATTTGTGAAGCCAGAGCGCCGCCGAAAGCCCGCCCGGACCCGACCCGACGATGACGACCGATTCGCGGCGCGTGGTCATGGCGTTCACCGCGTCAGTAGGGAGTTTGGACAGGCGTGGCGAGGCGGCGGAAAAATTCCTCGCGCCGCTCCCCTTCGACGAACGCGCCGCGCGCCGCCGTGTACTCGATCCAGCCCGGCTTGGCCGCGCCGCGCATCTCCATGCAAAGCTGGCGGGCCATAAGATGGATGACGACGCCTTTGGGGTCGAGCCGTTCCACCAGCCAGTCGGCCATCTGCTCGGCGAGCCGCTCCTGGAGTTGCGGCCGGCGGGCGAAATGGTCCAGGGCGTTGGGGAAGGCTCCGAAGCCGACGACCTTGCGGTCGGGGATGTAGGCGATGTCGGCCTGTCCGAAGAAAGGCAGAAAATGATGCGCGCACATCGAATAGAAGGGCAGGCCGCGCAAAAGCACCATGTTGGCGTCGTTGAACGAGGTGACGCTGATCGTCGGCGCGGTCTGGGCGTCCAGCCCTCTGAATACCTGCGTCAGCATCCGCGCGATGCGGGAAGGCGTTTCAGCCATCTCGGGGTCGGAGTCGATGGGCAGGCCCAGCGCGCCGAACGCCTTGCGGAGATGCCCCGCCGCTTCCTGAATCCTGGTTTCATCGTTTCGGTCCATAACCCGACCTCGCCGTTTCTGCGCCGGCCGGAAAAGGACCGGCGCGCTTGAAATTGAAGCGTTCGACTGCATCATACCACGTCCGGAAGGCCTTCCCAAATGGCATTGGCTGTCGTTTCCAGTATGCACCGGAGGGGAAAGCGGCCGAATTCGCCGCCATTTTTCATCATGCTTTTTCCGCTCTTGTGCTAGAGTTCGCCCGATATTTCAAGGAGACGCCGCCATGGTCAAGTCCGCTCCTGCTTCTTCCGCCAAGAGTTCCAAAGGCAAACAGCCGGTTTCCATCTCCCGCCTCGGCCTGCTGCTGGCGTGGCGGGGGTGGTTGAAAACGGCGATCCTTATCGCCATCGCCATCGTGTTCGGTTTGGGCGCTCAGCTCGATCTCATCCCGATGCGCGTCGTCAGCCTCGCCGCCACATTCGCCGTCCTCGTCGCGCCGGCGTTTATCGTCGTCCGCCACTATCGCGAGCGAAAGGCGGATCGAGGCCGGCTTGTGCTGGCCGGCGCGCTCTGCGTGCTGGCCATGGCCGCCGCCGCTTATCCGTTGGCGATGGCCTTTTTTCCGAAGGCGGAAGTCGAGGCGCATTTCAATTCGGCGGGAGAAGAACAGCCGTTGCCGGTCGTCGATGGAGGCCATGAATGGGTGGCCGAGGTGCATGCGCCGCTGGTTTCAACCGACAGCGCTTATCAGGTGACCTACGATTTCCTTTTCGATTCGCCCGCTGGCAAAACCCCCTTGGAAGGCCGCCTCAGCCGCTCGTGGAGCAGCGTACGCGCCGGTTATAAAAAAATCGGCAAGCAACTGGTCAACAACGACCGGCGCGTCCATCACGTTTCCCTTGACCTGGCCCAGAGCCCCAGTACGCTCAAACTGGCGAAGCTGAACGGACAACTGGCCGGTCCGATCGAGATTTTGCTGCACCCCGAACCGGTGACATGGCTCTACCTTGCCGCCGTGAGTTTGCCCTTGGCTCTGGCGACGGCGGGTTTTTCGCTTGTCGAGACGCGCAAAGCGAAGCTCTCGCCGGTGCTGGTCGCCGTTCTCTTCTGGCTGCTGTTCAGTTTCTTTTACGCGGACAACGCCATGCCGGACGTCTGGTTCAAACCGTTCGTTTTCGCGGTCGTGGCGGGCGGGCTGGCGGCCTATGCAACCAGCTGGGTCATTCATCGCGTCTTCGGCCCGTTGTTGTCCGGCGCCGAAAAACGGTAGAAAGCGAAAGCCGCTTCGGTTTCCATCCTGAAAAATCGACAGGAGCTTCCTCTTCTTTGCTTCGAATACATAATAAACTTCACGACGTTTTGCCGACTTGTGTCTTTTTTGCTTCACAAAGCTACGGCGCATTGCTACACTCGGTCCGCGTAAAGAAATCAGATTTGGAATGGGGCGATGCGCCGATCTGTCGATTCGGTTCGGCGGGATGAGAAGAAAGTACGCGTGAATTCCCCAGGGATTTAGGGAATATTAGCCTGAGAGGACGCATCCATTCGAATAACCGATGGACCATAGAAGGGAGAGGGAGAGATGAGGACGAGCAAACGCTTTTATGTGCTGACTCTGATTGCCGCACTGGCGGTGATCGCAGCCTTGGTCGTGGCGGGCTGCGCCTCGGCGGGAAAGGCGCCGAAGCGCTCCTATAAAGTGATCGACAGCGAAGACAATCGCAATCCCGGCTGGGTGACGAAGCTTGCCGACGAAGATTGCGACGCGGGCTACCTGGGCCTTGCCGCCTGGGATCGGACGGACTACAACGCCAGCTTGAACGAGGCCGGTTACAAAGGTCCGGACGACGATGTTTACTACCAGAACTGGCGCAACGAATATGGCGCGCCGCTCTGGGGGCGTTGCGAAAACAAGAAGGTCGCCCGCCAGGCCGCGCCGCCCCCGCCGCCGATGGCCGTGGCTCCGGCCGCGCCCGGCGACCGAGACAAAGACGGCATCATCGACATTCGCGACCAGTGCCCCGACGTGCCCGGCGAGGCGAAATACTTCGGCTGCCCGATGCCCGACCGGGACAAGGACACCGTCGCCGACATGGACGACGATTGTCCCGACACGCCGGGCCTGCCGGAACTGAGGGGCTGCCCGCGGATCACCCAGGAAGAACGGGCCAGGTTCTCCGGCACGATCAGAGGCATCACCTTCGACACGGGCAAGGCGACGATCAAGCCCTCCTCCTATTCGACGCTGGACGATGCCGTAAACCTGATGAAAAAGTACCCCTATATCATTCTGGAGATCCAGGGCCACACCGACAGCACGGGCGGCGTGAAGACCAACAAACGGCTCTCTCAGGATCGCGCCGATTCCGTGAAGGCTTATATGGTGTCGAAAGGCGTGGACGGCGCGCGCATCAAAACCAAGGGCTTCGGCCCCGACAAGCCGGTCGCCGACAACAAAACGGCCGCCGGTCGCGAGCAGAACCGCCGCATCGATTTCGTCATCATCGAACAGTAAGCAACAACGATCCGTGACCGACAAACGCCCCCGTCGCAAGGCGGGGGCGTTTTGTTCCCTGGCCGACACGACATCGGATGGTGCGGTGGGACCTTTTCGCCGCAGCAACGATTCGGCGTCTGACCACATAAAACACCTAGATTTTACAGCAGATTTTCGACAAGGCGCAGCCGAGGGACATTTAACGTTATGTTCAAAAATTTATCATTTTACGACACTGTGAGTCCAATATGGATACAATTTTAGTAAACTTCCGATAGATTAGTCCGATTAATACAAATAGAAAAGGCCCGAAAGGGTCTGAGAGGAGCAACGGAGTGATTGCCGGCGTGAGCCAGGTTCAATTTGGGAGCGTGATGCGGCCACAGGTGGCCGACACGGATGGCGCTCCGGTTGATCATGCCGGCCCGATAGCCCAGGCCACCGAGGTGACGATTTCCGCCATCGGGAAGAAGCTGTCGGCGATTGCCAGCGAGGGCGGGTTTTCGGCAGGCCAGCAAGAGCAGCAGGAGGCGGAGGGGCAAAAAGCGGCTAACGATGAACGCAAATCCGATTTCCTCCCCGAATTCAAACGGCTTTTGAAAATCGGCGAGAAAACGGACGGGCTGACCGAGAGAAAATCGCGCCAGGCCGCGTCGTCCGAGGATGCCTTGCCGGTCGTCGGCGTTCAGCTCGACGACCTGATTGTCCGCATGCGGAGGTTCCTGGCTCATGTGAAAGAAATTTCCAAGCACGGCGAGCTCGCCCAGCGACAAGAGAAGCAGAAGCCCATCAATTGGGTCCGCGCCCACACCCAAATCAAACGGTCATAGTTGGCAAGGCGTCTGCGCTCTTTTTAGCGGGACCGTTCCCGATCTCTCGCCACTTTCCGGTGGACCTCCCCCCATCCGATTGAGTACACTATGCTTCGCCGCATCGAGGCTGCGGTATTATGCCGATGCGCAACAGCAATGGGGGACTCTACACGGAAGGAGGCAGCATGTCCGACGCCCAAGGCAAGCGCTTGCGTCTCGGCGACGCGCTTCTGCAAAGCCGCACGCTCACGCCGGAACAGCTCGATTACGCCCTCAAGCACCAGCAGGCGACGCGCATGCCCCTTGGCATGGTGCTTTCCGAACTCAACCTGACCAATGAAGAAACGATCCTCGATCATCTCGTGCAGCTTCTGCCCGAGCAGGTCGCCGGTCCGATGGGCCCGGTGGAGACGAAGGCGTTGAACGAACTGAGCGCCATGATCGATCCGGACGTCGTGACGCTGGTGAACGCTTCCTTCTGCCAGGCCAAGAAAATCATGCCGATCCGGATGGACGCCGACAGCAAGACGCTGACCGTGGCGATGCTGGATCCGAACGACCTGAACACCGTTCAGGAACTGCGGTTCATTTCCAACGCCAGGATCCGGCCCGTGAAGGCGAAGCTGGAGGATCTGCAGCAGCTCTGGACGGCGCATTTCAACTACACGAAGCCGACCGACGAGGAGGAATCGAAGCGTCTGGCGGCGCAGGTGGGGCTGCAGAACCAGGTGTCGCGCGTCAACGAAAGCAATCTGCCGCAGTTTGTGGACGCCGTGCTGCAGCAGGCGATCAGCTACCGCGCCTCCGACATCCACATCGATCCGTTTCAGGAAGACATTCTGATCCGCTATCGCATCGACGGCATCCTGCACCCGATCTGCGAACTGCCGACGAAAATCATGAGTCAGCTTATCTCGCGCATCAAGGTGATGGCCAACCTCGACATCTCCGACAAACGCACCGCCCAGGACGGACGCGTCTCGTTGCGCTCGGGACGCAAAGGCGATATCGACCTGCGCGTCGCCGTCATCCCCACTTATTTCGGCGAGCGCGTCGCCATCCGCATCCTCGATCCGGACACCTCGGAGCACAGGCTCGAACGCCTCGGGCTCTCGCCGGCCGACGAAGAGATGTTCCGCCGTTTTCTCGGCCTCAGGCAGGGACTGATCCTCATCACCGGCCCCACCGGCTCGGGCAAGACGACGACGCTCTACTCGATGCTGGCGCATATCAACGATCTGTCGCGCAACATCATGACCATCGAGGACCCGGTGGAATACCTTGTCCGGGGACTGTCCCAGGTGCAGGTGGACGAGCGCAACGAGATCACCTACTCTTCGGTGCTCAAGCATTTCCTGCGCCAGAACCCGGACGTCATCCTCGTCGGCGAGATCCGCGACTCCCAGACGGCGGAAATGGCCGTGCGCGCCGCGCTCACCGGCCACCTGATCATCAGCACCGTCCACACCAACGATACGGCCACGGCAATAGGCAGGCTCGTCGATCTCGGCGTCAAGCCGTACCTGCTCGGCCCGGCCCTGCAGCTTGTCATCGCGCAACGGCTCGTGCGCCGCGTCTGCCCCAAATGCCGGCGGCCGACCGCCATCGCTCCGCGCGAGCAGCTTCGCGCCGGCCTCAAGCCGCTGGAAGTGGGGCAGTACGATTTTTACGAGGGCGAAGGCTGCGCCAACTGCGCCTTCACCGGGTTGAGGGGCGTGACCGCCGTGTTCGAAGTGATGCCGGTCACCAAGCTGATCCGCGAAAAGATCATGCACAACGCTACGGCCACGACGATCCGCTCGCTCGCCGTGCGCAACGGCATGACGGGCCTGCGCTTCGCGGCGCTGGAGAAAGCCAAGGCGGGCGAAATCACGCTCTACGAGACGACGCGGGTCGCCTACAACATCTGATCGCGCCGGGTGCGTCCATGGCCGAAAGTTCGAAAAGACTGCATCCCGAACTGTTCACGCTCAGGCACTTCACGCGTCTCTTCGATGGCGGCGAAATATTGCTGCCCACGGCGGACGATTTCAAAGGCGTGTTCCGCGGCGACAAGGAGCCCAGGCTGCTGTTGGATTTCTACACCCAGGAGATGGTGCAGGAGCGGCTGGAGCACTACGGCGTGATGGCCAAGCTCGGGCAGAAGAGTTTCAGTCATATTCAGGTGCGCCTCAATGTCGTCGATCCCGGCCGGCAGCAGGTGACGCTCTACTCCGAAAATGAAGGCCCGGAAAATCTGCTCGCCGAGGTATGCCTGCACAAAGGCGCATTCGCCCCCGACGCCGACTTCGCCGGCGCGTTGCGCCACCAGCGCTTCGAGATGCTTTACATCCAGTGGCTGCGGCTGCAGAACCCGCGCGCGCCCTGGACGCCGACGCGGCCGGCTTTGCCGGGCCAGTTGCATCCCGGCCTGAAGATCGGCCGGGAGGTGATGCACATTCTCGTCTCGCTCGCCGAGCGGCTGGGCTTGGAAGGCATTCTCAATATCCCCGAGTTCCCCCATGCGGCCGTGCTCTATTCCGAGCGCTTCCGTTTCTTCAATCCCGAGGTCGAGGGCATCCTGCAGGCGCTGAAGCGGGACCTCGCCGATCTGACGCTGGCGGAGGCGTCGTGGGGAGTGATGTTGGGCTGCGTGACGGCGGCGGATACGGGACGGCCGCTGCGCTGGTTCAAGGAAGAACAGGTGCTGCCGCTTTCGCCGCGCTGGGACGCCTACTTCGACAGCCCGGCTTACACGCGCGTCGTCGAGCGGACCTACTTCAATCACGCCTATATCTTCGACCGCGCCCGCTACGCGGCGCTCGGCCCGCTCAACCCCGACGGGTCGCCGCGCCCGGACGTCAAACTGCCCGTCCCGGCGCTTTAGGCGGCGGCGTTGCTCGGATGAAACCAATTACGGCGACTGCCCGACGGCGATTCCGCCGATATTATTTTCGCTTTCTCCTCCAGAAGAAATGCGCGCCGTTTCGGAAGGCCGGCCGTCCTCGCCGACACTCAACAGGACCAGCGCGTTATATGGTGCAGCTACCAGATTCCCGCTCAACGGACCCGTACGCAATGGAATGATGTCGCCTAGCAGGGGCATTCCTTGTAACGTTGTCAGCGGTGAGAAAACGTCGCCGCTGACGCTCAACGCCTGTAGCGTGTTAGCCTGCCAGGAACCAACATACAACGTCTCGTCATCGTCGGAAAAGACGAAGCTGCTTGGCGTCTCCACTTCCGTCGAGTCCAGTACCGTCAAGCCATTCGTCTCATCGAAAGCGAAAAGCTTTACCGCTCCCCCGTCGGTGGAGTAGTACGATTCGTTGCCGGCGGCCAGGCGTGTCCCGTCGGACGAGAAACTGGGGCGGTGGACGACAGCATAGTCATCCCAGAGATCGAAGAAGCGCGTTTCGCCGAACGACCAGCTATTCAAGGGAATCAGCGCCGTGTTCGTCGGACCTTCAAGATCCTCCCCGCCGAAAGTGACGACGAAACGCCCGTCGGGCGAAACGGCCAACCCGCCGGGGGCATGAAGGGGGGCAAAGTCTTCCAGTATCGCCACGGGTTCGGCTGAAACATCGAGCATGTAGAGTCCGCCGTCGTAAGCCACCGGGTTGCCGTCCAGCACCAGCACGCGGTCCGAATCAAGCGCGACCATTTCGTCGATATAGCGCCCGGTTTCGACAAGGTGTGAAAAAATAGCCTCACCGTTACGGATGTGATAGACGGCCAGCTCGCCGCCCTCGTGGCCGATCAGAAGACGGTCACCCTCAACGGTGAAAACGGCGAAACTCGGTCTCTCTTCCGTTTCGGTGCTGAACTCCGGCGCGGTCCATTCTCCTTCAGGAGAAAGAGTAAAAAGCTTAAAAGTATCTGGCGGCGCGTCGGGCCACGTATTGTTATGCAGCGTGGCGACGAGATAACCGTCGTAACCGGGGTCCTGCGGCTCATAGGGAACCCGCTGGTCAACGTCGCCATCCGTATCGCCGTCCGTGTCGCCATCGGCGATATCGCCGTCCAGGTCGCCGTCGAGATCGTTGTCAATCTCATCTGCATCCGTATCATCGCCGTCAGAGATGTCCCCGTCCGGTTCGATGTCGCCGTCGGCCGTCTCGCAGGCGGCCTGGGTGTAAGTTACGGCGCAGCCTTCCCAGCCGATGACGAACGTGTCCCCGAGGCTATCCCACCGCGCCGGGATTGGCGGCGCGGGATCGATTGCGCCCTCGGTCATGAGTTCGATGGAGGAAAAAAAGCAGCCTTCTATCCGCGCGCTAGCCTCGAGCGAGCCATCGGGCGTCTCGAAGGGAATGGTCAGGTCGAAGACGCAGGCGACGTCGGGACGATCGACGTCGAAAGCCGTTTGCGCCAGCGCCGCCATGAACTCCGGCGCGAAGTCGGGCGAGCAGTCGTCGAGGAGCGACGCCGCAACGCAATAATGGCCGGCAAAGCTGCTGCAATCGCTGCAGGGGTCGTCGCCGTCGGTGAGGATATCGCCGTCCGCCTCGGATGGGATGCACTCGCCGCAGCCGTCAATGACGACGCAGATCGTATCCGGCGGGCAGTCGCTATCGCTGGCGCAGTTGCATTCGGGGATGTCTCCGTCCGTTTCCGTATCGGCCGCGTCGTTGTCGCAGGCGGCGAGAACGCAGGCAACCGACATCATGAGCGCCCAGATAAGAATGGTTCGCATCGGCAAGGTCTCCTTGGTCGGGATGGGTCCGTCATCGATTGCGAGATTCAACGCCCGCAGCATAACCGAGGGCGCGGCGACTGGCAAGCCGGCCGTGACCCCGGCGCTCGCCAAGCTGTAGAACTCGCCCCGCGAATATGCTACAGTCCGTCCGTCTGCGAACGGGGCTTTGGGCTCCAAGGAGGCGGAATGAAAATCCTCTGCGTCGTCGGGGCGCGGCCAAATTTCGTGAAAATCGCGCCGATCGTCGCCGAGTTGAAAGCGCGCGGCGTCGAGCAGGTGCTATTGCACACCGGCCAGCATTACGACGACGAGATGAGCCAGGTGTTCTTCGACGATCTCGGCATCCCCCGGCCGGACGTCGATCTCGGGGTGGGCTCGGCGCCGCACGCCGTCCAGACCGGCGAGGTGATGATCCATTTCGACGAGCATCTGCTGTCGATCCGGCCGGACGCCGTCGTCGTGGTGGGCGACGTGAACTCGACGCTCGCCTGTGCGCTCGCCGCCGTCAAACGCCGCGTTCCCGTGGTCCACGTCGAGGCCGGTCTGCGCTGCGGCGACCGTTACATGCCGGAGGAAATCAACCGCGTTCTCACGGATCATATCTCGGAACTGCTGTTTACGCCCTCGTCCGACGCCGACGACAATCTGCGCCGCGAAGGCATCGACCCCGGGCGGATCTTCCGCGTCGGCAACATCATGATCGACAGCCTGCTCGCCCATCGCGAGCGGGCGCTGAAATCCGACGTGCTGGAGCGATTGTCGCTTTTGTCGGAGGATTACGCCGTGGTCACGCTGCATCGGCCGGAGAACGTGGACGGCCGCGACCGGCTGTTGCATTTCTGCGCCGTGCTCACCGAGGTCGCCGAACGGCTGCCCGTCGTTTTTCCCATCCATCCCCGGACGCGCAGTGAGGCGCAGCGCCATGGCCTGCTCGAACGGCTGGAAAACACCCCGGGCCTGGTGGTGACCAGCCCCCTGGGCTACCTCGATTTCATGGCGCTGGCGCTACATAGCAAGATCGTGCTCACCGACTCTGGCGGCTTGCAGGAGGAGACCACCGTTTACGGCATCCCCTGTCTGACGCTCCGGCCGAGCACGGAAAGGCCGATCACCGTGACGGAGGGGACGAACACGATCGTCGGCGACGACCGGGCGAAAATCCTCGCCGAGTGCGAGCGCATCCTCGCCGGCAACGGCAAGCGCGGCCGCACGCCGGAGTTGTGGGACGGCCGCACCGCGCCGCGCATCGTCGATGTGTTGACCAAACGCTTCGGCTGAGCGATGGCCCCCGACCGCGCCGACGTCGATGCCCGGAAAATCGCCTTCGCGCAAGGCGTGATGGCGGAGGCGCAGGCCATCGAGATCATCGAGCGGCTCGCCGAAGACGACATTCCCGTCATCCCCTGGAAGGGCGTGCTTTTTCGCCGCACGCTCTACGACGATCCGGCCGAGCGGCCGCTGACGGACCTCGATCTTGTCGCGCCGGCGGCCGATTTCGAACGCGCCGCCGACGTGCTTGAGAGGATCGGCTACGTCTCCGAGCGCACGGCCCGCGCCCGCTTCGGTTTCGCCGCCGTCTTCGAGCGTGGCTTTATCCGCGAGGGTTTTCTCCCCGTCGAACTGCATCGTGCGTTGGCCACGGGCCACGGCGCGACCGAACTCACCCGGCGCATCTTCGACGAGGGGCGGCCCGCCGCCGGCATTTTCCCGCAGCCGAACGTCCACGCCCCGACGCCCGAGCAGACGCTTGTCGGCTTGGCGCTGCATTTCCGCGAACACGGCTTGCAGATGCTTCCTTACCAGTTCGACGATGTGCGCCGCCTCCTGATCCGGTTGCGCCCCGACCTCGGCCATACCGCGCGCCTGGCGGGCGAAGTCGGCGCGCTTCTGCCTCTGGCTCTGCTGTTGGAAGCCGCGGGTGAAACCGAGGCGTCGCGGCGTCTCGTTCTCGCCGCGCCGCTGCGCTGGCGGCGCGCGACGATACTCGCCTTGACGCGCTTGGGGGATGGAGGATTCGAGCCGATTCTGCCGGGGTCGGGCACGCGCAACGGCGACCGTCTCTGGAGGCTGCTGCTCCATCTCGCGCTGGCGCGCGACTCGTTCATGGAAAGCGCCCGCTCGCAGGCGATGCACGGCGCGTTTCTGGCCCGGGAACTGGCGATCGGGCGGCGGAAGAAGGGCCGTTGAGCGAGGCCGCGTTTTATTCGGGCGTCAGGCTTGCTTTGAATCGCCGGCGGCGCGCCGCAAGATGATCGACGTGATCTCCGGCGGGATGCCCAGGCGAATCGGCGGGCCCCAGAAACCGACCCCCCGGCTGACGTACACCCGCAATCTCTCCCCATGCCGGTGCAGGCCGGAAACGTAGGGCTGCTGCAACCGCACGAGCAGGTTCCAGGGGACGAACTGCCCTCCATGGGTGTGACCGGAAAGCTGAAGGTCGATGCCGGCTTTCGCCGCCTCGAAACAGGTCAGCGGCTGGTGGGCGAGAAGGATTTTCACGGCTTCGCGGCTTGTGCCGGCTATGGCTTTCGCGGGGTCCGGGCGATGGTCGGCGAGAAAGCGTCCGCCGTGATGATCGGGCACGCCGGCGAGGACGATCGACGCCCCGCCGCGCTCAAGGAACTGGTGGCTGTTGTGCAGCACCGTAAAGCCCAGCCTTTCCGCCTCCGCCATCCAGCCTTCCGCGCCCCAGTAATACTCGTGGTTGCCGGTCACCCAGAACTTGCCGCCCGGGGCCGTCAATCGGCTCAGCGGCTCCAGTTCCGGGCGAAGCTGGGGGACGTATCCGTCGATCATGTCGCCGGTCATGACGATCGCGTCGGCTTTCAAGGACTGGGTCGTCTCCACCACTTGTTCGACGAATTCCCGGCCCAGGGTCGGTCCGACATGCATGTCCGTGAGCATCGCCAGACGGTAGCCGTTGAACTCGGACGGCAGGTTGGCTAAAGGAACTTCAACCGTTTCCAGCTTGGCAGGCCCCATGGCGCTGAAGACGCCTGCTCCGCCAAGCGAACTGGAGAACCCGATAATGCCCAAGCTGGCGGTTCGGCTGATGAATTTTCTCCGCTCGGGATTTGCTGGCAAGGCGTTTTCTTCGTGTCGAGCCCACGAGGCCGCCAATCGCCGACCGGCTCGTGCGACCAGCCGCAGGACGTCGCGCGCGAAGAGAATTGTCAGTGTCAACGCCAGGATGCCCATCACGAGGTAGATCGTCCACATCAGGTAAATCAGCCAGGGAGGGAAGGTCAGTCCCCGCCAACTGCGGTAGATGAACGTGCCGGCAAATTGCAGGACAAACAACGCCGCCAGGCCGGCCCACAGGCGGCGCTTGATCTGTTTCGGCGCTTCCAAAGGAGAAATGAGCCTTCGGCCGATATAAAGATGAACGGCGGAAAATACAGCAAAAACGATACTGTAGAAAATCCAAGCGTCCTTCATGACATCCTTTCCATGGGCCGTCAAAAGAACCGCATCGTACCATAAGAAGAAGGGCGGCCCGTCGTTTTTATTCGCCGCGTCGCCGGAATTGCAATCGAATCGTCCCCCTCGCCCGGCGGGAAAGCAAAATGCCGAATATCCGAGAATTTCTTAATGCTCTTCAAGCGAGTGACGATATAAACCTATGGGGTGGGGGCGACCTATGCCGTTCGGGCATAGAAATCAGCTACCGGATCATGAGGCATAGCTTTGCAGCGATTGACGATCATCCTTGCCGCGAGCATCATCCCCGCACTTTCGGCCCTTGCGGCGACGGAGACGGACGGCGTGCTGGTCAATCCGGACGCCGACCACATTCCTTTGAACAAAAAAATCGAAATTCTGGAAGACTCCGGAGGTCGATTATCTTACGACGAAGTTCGCCGGCCGCCTTATGCCGGGCAGTTTGTAAAGAGCGAACGCTCGACCCTCAATTACGGCAACAGCCGCGCGGCTTACTGGCTGCGTGTCACTTTGGAAAACGACGCCGCCCTTCCCCTGGAGCGGTTTCTGGTCAATGAATTTCCGCTCATCACCCGAGCGGATCTCTTCCTGAGCGACGCCGCCGGCCGGACCGAAACCCGTCGTTCCGGATTGACGGTTCCTATTTCTCATCGCGAAGTGCCCGATGTTCTGCCGATTTTTTCGTTGAAGCTGGCCCCCCATTCCCGCTCGCAGATCTATCTTCGAATGCAAACCGAAGCGACCATGCTGGTCGGCTTATCCCTCTGGGAGCCGACGGCTTTCTGGCGCCGCAACAGCAGCGAAATGTGGATAAAGGGCGCCCTCATCGGCGCGCTGCTGATTCTGGTCGGGTACAATTTGCTGGTCGCCATCACCCTCCGGGATCGGACTTCATACTACGCCGCCGCGTTTTTGGCATGTTTTGGCGTCTATCTGGCCAGCCTCTACGCTTTGCTCTATCAATATCTCTGGCCGGATTTCCCTGAGTTGGCGGGCCATTTGCCGATCGCGATGTCGGCCGTGGCGATCGGCGCGGGGCTGCTTTTCACCCGCGCCTATCTGATGATTCCCAGCGCCCACCCGCGCTTGGAACGGCTCTTTCAGGCGGCGTTGGGTTTGACGATCTGTTCCATCCTACTGATTCCTGTCGATCACCATCTAGCCAATACCATCGCCGGTATCGCGGGGCTTACGGCCGTTGGGCTGACCTCCTATTCTGCTTGGCATTCCTTCCGACAAGGCTATAAACCGGCCCGGCTGTATTTCATCGCCTGGTTGCCGCTCTGGGCCGGCGGCGCGGCCTTCGCCCTTGTGGTTCTCGGCGTACTGGAAGCGACGGCGCTCGCGCGCTTGATGCTTCCTTTCGGATTCGCCCTGGGCGGGCTCATTCTCTCCTTTGCGCTTGCCGAGCGGACCACGAGCGCGCTTAGGAAGCATAGACGGGAGTTGCAAACGCTGGTCGCCGAACGCACCCGCGATCTGGCCGATACGGTGGCCATGCTGCACGCCGAGATCGCCGAGCGCCGCAAAACGGAGACCGCTCTGCGAAACAGCGAGCAGCAGTTCCGCTTCGCCTACCAGACCAACCCCGATGCGATCGCCGTCAACCGTTTGCAAGATGGAGTCTACGTCGAGGTAAACGACGAATTTTGCCGGGTAACGGGTTATTCGCGAGATGAAGTGATAGGCCGCTCGACGATGGAGCTTCTGGTATGGGACGATGAAGAGAAACGGCGGGGGTTCGTCAAACGCCTCCGCCGCGAGAGCGCGGTGCGCAATTTCGAGGCGGGTTTCCGGCTGAAGAACGGCAGTGTCCGCGTCGGCCTGATTTCGGGCACGCTTTTCGAACAAGAGGGCGTGCCGCACATGCTGACGGTGACGCGCGACATCATGGAACGCAAGGCCCAGGAAGAAGCCTTGAAGCACAGCGAAGAAAAGCTGCGCTCGCTTGTCGAAAGCTCGCCGATGGGCATCCTGATCGTGCAGGGCGATCCGCCCCGAATTGTGTTCGCCAACTCTCCCATGTACGATCTGGTCCAATGGAGTCCCGAGGAATTGTCGGCGATGACGGAGGAAGACCTCGCCACGATTTTCCAGCCTGACGACTGGGGGCGGTTCCGCTCACATTACCTGCGGCGCCTATCCGAGCCCACCTTGCCAGCCCACTACGAAGTGCCGGTCATCCGGAAAGACGGGGCGCGGCGGTGGGTGGAGATATATGTCACCTCCATACAATTTGCCGGCCAGCCTTCCGCCCAATGCTGCTTTATCGACATCACCGATCGCAAGCGCGCCGAAGAGGAACGCCGTCTTTTCCTCGCCCGGGCGCAGGAGAGCCAGCGCCTCGAAAGCCTGGGCCACATGGCCGGCGCGATCGCTCACGATTTCAACAATCTGCTGACCGGCGTGCTGGGCAACGCCAATCTGGCGATAATGGACCTGCCGCCCGGTTCGCCCACGATGAACACGTTGCGCGACATCGAAACCGCCGCCAAGGCCGCCGCCGATCTGGCGCAGCAAATGCTCATCTGTTCCGGACGCGGCGCGACGATGCTGAAGCCGCTCGACCTTTCCCAGACGATCGACAGTCTGCACCGACTGGTCGCGGCGAACATCCCGCCGAAGGTGCAGGCCGCTTATCAGCTTGCTCCCGATCTGCCGCCGGTGAACGCCGACGCAACGCAAATCGGACAGGTGCTGATGAACCTCGTCATCAATGCCGTGGAAGCGATCGGCTCGTCCGAAGGCCGGATCGAGGTCCGGACGGAACGGCGTCGGCTGGACCGCGCCACGCTGGACCAGGCGGTGATGGGTCAGGCGCTGCCGGAAGCCGACTACGTCGTCCTCGTCGTCCGCGACACCGGAGTCGGCATGGACGGTGAGACGGTGAGAAAGGTGTTCGATCCCTTTTTCAGCACGAAGTTTTTAGGACGCGGAATGGGGCTTGCGGCGGTGCAGGGCGTCGTGCGAGGCCACATGGGCGCGATCGCCGTGGAAAGCCGGCCCGGCGGAGGCTCCTGCTTCTCCATCTATCTGCCTTTCGCCGAACCAGCGGCGTCGAATGTCACGGCCGCCGTCGCCTCTGGCGAGGCGGCGCAACCGATGGTGTTGATCGTGGATGACGAACCGCTCGTGCTGCGGGTGGCCCAGCGCGCTCTGGAGCGCTACGGTTGCCGCGTCCTCACGGCCGAAAACGGCCCGGACGCCGTGAAATTGTTCTCGTCCGACGCGGACCGGATCGATCTGGTATTGCTGGACTATGCCATTCCCGGGATGACCGGCGAGGAAATCTTCGACGCCTTGAATGCCCGCCGGCCGGGCGTGAAGGTGCTGTTGACGAGCGGTTACCAGGAAGAACGCGCCATGGCCCGCATGAAAGGAAAGGGACTGGCCGGTTTCATTCAGAAGCCTTTCCACCCGCAGATTCTCGCCGAGCGCGTCGTCGGGGCGATGGCGAAGGACAACCCCGCCTGAGAACTCGACTTGAATCGCCGAAATCCGACACGGTTAGCCAGCCGCGAATCGGGAGAAAAACAGCCGGGAGCGGCGGAGATCAGAGCGTCGCCGCGCCGCGAAGACGGGCGAGTTCGATGCGCAGCACCGGATCGTTGGGGTCCTCGTGCAACAACAGCATCAGTTCGCGGATGGCTTCGTCCGTCCGTCCCGCCGCCGCGAGGGCGAAAACCAGCAATCGCCGCGCGCCGCGCGGATCGGATTCCTGCTGCACGGCTTTCTTAAAAATATCCACGGCCTTTCCCGTATCGCCGAGCAATTCCGCGACCGATCCGCTTGTCAGAATCACGCGCGAATCGCCGGGAAATTTTGCCGCCATTTCGGCGAGCATCTGCTCGGCGAGGGCGCGTTTCCCCAACAGCGCCCACGCCAGCGCCTTGCCGCGCCAGGCGTCCATATCGTCGGAGGCAAAGGCCAGCACGGAGTCCATCAGGCGGATCGTCATGCCGGGATTGCGAACCAGGAGTTCCCAGGCGCGGGACTTGAGCAGCCGGGCCTGTTCCTCGACCAACGGCGGGAGATCGAGGGGATGGCTCAAACGGCGCGCCGTTTCCCAGTAAAGTGTGGCCAACTTGTCGTAACCGCCGGCGAACTGCACCTTGCCCAGCCAATGGCGCGATGCGGATTTTTCAGGGAAGATCGTCGTCGAGACGAAGAGGTGAAAGTGCGCCGGGTCCAATTCGCCGGCTTCGTACAGGAATTTGCCGTAGCCTTCCCGGACGTTGGCGCAATTGGGCGAGTTTTCGGTGAGATTTTCGAAGAGTGTAAGATTGTCGCGCCAGCGCGGCGCGGCGGAAGCCTGATAGACCGCGAAACCGACGATCAGCAAACCGGCCAGGGCGGGGACGATCGGTTTCTCTCTCCCTCGTTCGGCGAGTTTCTGCGCGCCGGCGGCGACGGCGAGCGCCAGTCCCACGGAGGGCAGAAACAGGCAACGGTCCGCGAAGAGCACCGTCGGCGTGACGAAAGCCTGAACGACGGGGAAAATGGCGACGGCGAACCAGGCGACGCCGATGGCGGCGATGCGCCGCCTGGCAAGACCGACGAGCGTCGCGCCGGCCAGAGCCAGCAGGCCGATCCACACCGGCCCCCAAACCCGCCATTGTTCCGGGCCGAAGACAGGCAGTTCGTTGTACGTCCACTCCACGGGTTGCGGAAACGGCCAGGCGAAGCGCAGCACATAGCGGAAGGCGAGCCAGCCGCTGTTGACGTGCCGCCAGAACTCCGACAAAGCGATGGTGGGGTTGTACTGAAACGGCACCCCGCGAGCCAGTTCGTGCAACGCGTTGGTGCGCATCAAGAAGTACACGGCCGCCGCCAAAGCGGCCAGCGCCAGCGACAGTCCGTGCCGGCGCAGCGTTTCGCGCCACCTCGTGGCGCCGCCGGGTCGGAAGCGATCGAGCAAAACCAGCAGCACCGGCGCGGCCAGAGCGTTCTCTTTTGAAAACAGTCCCGCCAGAAAGATCAGAACCGCCGCCAGACGCCGTGAGCGTGAAACGCGGCCGGCAGCGTCCGGCCAAAGCAGAATCAGGTAGCCGAGAACGGCGGCCGTGGCCGTCAACTCGGAGCGTTGCACCAGCGAGTTGGCGACCTCGTGGTTGGCGGGATGAACGATGAAAAACGCCGCCGCCGCCCAGGCCCAAGGGAGCGAGAGAAAGCGGCGGAAGAAGATCAATGCCAACGCCGCGACGCCGGCGATCACGGCCAGATGCACAAGCCGGAACGGCAATGGGTTTCCCGGCGCCAGAAACCACTGGAGGATGAACGTCGTCACGACCAACGGCCGATAAGTGCCGGTCGTGACGGGTCCGGTTGTGCCCCAGAAATCCTGACTCCAGGCGTCGCCCAGCAGGCCTTGCGTGACCAGCGGACTGGTGCGGATGGCGAGATCGTCGTCATAGACGAAACCGTTCAGCAGCGTCGCCCAGTAGGCGACGACCGCCAGCACGACGAGCAGAACGATGCCTCGCCGACCGTCAAGCCAGCGCGCAGGGTCGGATGTGGATAGCGGCGTCATGATCCTGGCTTATAACATAAGGGCGGTCGGGGCGGCAAAGCGAAGCCGGGGACGCGGCGGAAAATGGTTGACAAGCCTTCACGGCGCAAAGACACTGGACTCCCTTTGGCGATCCGGGTTCACGTCATCTGTCGCAGCGAGGTCGAACGTCGTGCCGTCCCGCATTCCGAACACGCTGAAGCCCGTATTTACGGCGCGGTTCGTGAAATTCTGCACCGTCGGTTTCTCCGGCGTGTTCGTGAACCTCGGCTTCCTCCTGCTTTTCGCCGACATCCTCGACATTCAGATCAACATCGCCTCGGCCCTGGCGATCGAAATTTCGATCCTTTCCAATTTCGTCATCAACGAGTTGTGGACCTTTCGCGACCGGCGCGGCAACGGCACGATCATGGCGCGCGGCGCGCAGTTCAACCTCGTATCGCTGTTGGGCGCGTTCGTCCAATGGTCGGTGTTCGTGACGCTCAATGTCTTTGCCTTTCTTCTGCTGGCTTCCTCCGAAGTGGTTGACCAGTACTGGAGCCAGGCGGGCGACGGTTTCTGGCCGCGGTTCATCCACCCCATTGTCGAGCCGCCTCCGGTGGGGAATTTCAAGTATCTCTCGCAGCTTGTCGGCATCGGCGTGGCGACGTTCTGGAACTTCCTCGTCAACTTTAACTGGACGTGGAGCGGACGGTCGGCGGGAGGCGAAAATGACTGAGCTTCGCACGGGCGCGGGGGCGCTGATCTGCATCCCCACCTACAACGAGCAGGAAAACCTGCCGCGCATCCTGCCTGCCGTGCTGGATCGCGTTCCCGAGGCGCACATTCTCGTCATCGACGACAACTCGCCCGACGGCACGGGGCGGCTTGCCGACGAAGCGGCGGCGAAGGACGGGCGCGTCCGCGTGTTGCATCGTCCGGGCAAACAGGGTCTGGGCCGCGCCTACCTCGCCGGCTTCAAATGGGCGCTCGAACGCGACTATCGCGCCATCGTCGAATTCGACGCCGATTTCTCCCACAACCCGGCCTACCTGCCCGACTTCCTCGATCGCCTGAACGACGCCGACGTGGTGGTCGGCTCGCGGCGCGTCAAGGGCGGCGGAGTGGAGAACTGGAGCCTTTTTCGCCGCCTCATTTCCTGGGGCGGGAGCGTCTACGCGCGGACCGTTTTGGGCATGCCGATCATGGACATGACGGGCGGCTTCAACGGCTTTCGGCGGGAAGTCCTGGAAAGGATCGATCTGGACGCGATCGCAATGGCGGGCTTCGGCTTCCAGATCGAGATCAAATACCGCGCCCACAAGGCCGGCTTCAAGCTCGTCGAGTTCCCCATCGTCTTTCCCGATCGCGTGCTGGGCAAGTCGAAGATGGACGCCTCGATCTTCTTCGACGCCATGGCGAGCATCTGGTCGTTGCGCTTCAGAGTGAAGTAGAGACTCCTCCCTGCGCGATCGGCGTTAGCCCTTGCGCTGCTTGTCCTTGGGCGTCACGCAGGTCCCCGAGGCCCGGCAGACCAAAAGTGGCGGGTCGAGCACGTCGGCCGCCGAGGGGTCGCCGGGAAGGCCGGCCGAAGCGACGACCTTGTGCGCCTCGAAACGCATCTTGCGCGAGGTGGCGCCCTCGCCCTCGATCCAGCCCGTCGCCTCGATGTAGTCGCCCGCCTTGACCGGCGCGAGAAACTCCACGCTGTCGTAAGCGCGAAAGAGGCCCTCGTCGCCGTCGCGGCGGATCAGCAGTTCGGTGGCCACGTCACCGAACAATTGCAGCATCCGCGCCCCATCGACCAGTTCGCCCGCGTAATGCGCGTCATGCGCGCCCATGCGCAGGCGGATCATCGCTTTTTGCGTCATTGCCGTCCTCGCCTATTTGTCATACTTGCGGATGAAGCTCATCAGCTCTTCGATGTTCTGCTTCGAGCCGATGAAGAACGGGACGCGCTGATGAAGGCTCGTCGGTTCGACCTCCAGAATGCGGCGGCGGCCATCGACGGCCGCCCCTCCCGCCTGCTCGCAGAGAAACGCCATCGGCGAGGCCTCGTAGAGCAGGCGCAGCTTGCCGTTGGGGTTGGTCTTGTCGGGCGGGTAGAGGAAGGCGCCGCCGTAGAGCATGGTCCGGTGCATGTCGGCCACCATCGAGCCGATATAGCGCAGGCTGTACCGCTTTCCCGTCTGCGCGTCGGGTTTTTTCAAGGAACTGATGTATTGCCTGACGCCCTCCGACCAGGCGTCGTAGTATGCCTCGTTGACGCTGTAGATGTAACCCTTGTCCGGGATGCGGATGTCGGGATGGGAAAGCAGGAACTCTCCCACGCCGGGATCGAGCGTGAAGCCGTGCACGCCGTCGCCGGAAGAATAAACGAGCATCGTCGAGGAACCGTGGATGACGTAGCCGGCCGCCACCTGCCGGTAGCCAGGCTGCATCAGGTCTTCGTCCTTGCCCTGGTCGCCGGGGCGGGGCATGCGCAGAACGGAGAAAATCGTGCCGATGGAGATGTTGGCGTCGATGTTGGAGGAGCCGTCCAGCGGGTCGAAGTTTACGACATACTCGCCGAGGGTCAGTTTCGTCACCGGAACCGATGCCGCCAATTCCTCCGAGGCCATCGCCGCCAGCAAACCGGAGTTATTGAACACGTTGACGAGCACGTCGTTGGCGAGTTCGTCGAGCTTCTGCACCTGCTCGCCCTGGACGTTCGATTCGCCGGTCAGGCCGAGGACGCCGACCAGCCCCGCCTTGCGCACGTCGCGCGAGATCACCTTGGCCGCGAAAGCCACGTCCATCAGCAGCTTGCTCAAATGGCCGCGCGCCTCGGGATACTTTTTCTGCGTCTCCATGATGTGACGTTCAATGGTGGTAAGCTGTACATCGGCTCTCATAACCGCCTCCGGAAAGTGAGGGTGTGAAGGATCGATCGCTGCGCGAATTCCGAACGCCTTATGAGAATGCTTGGAGCGATAAACTATTTCATAACAAGCCCGATTTGACTTTAGCAACACTTTTATAGGCCCACGGCGCGACAAGTGAAGACGGGAGAACGCTTTGCGATTCGGGTTGTTCGGAGCAAAAAGGAGAAGTGTTTAATAAAGATAACAAGAGAATTGATTTCGTGTATATTTTTAACATTTTTAGCTTGCAATGTAAATTAAAATGACCGACAATGGCTTTTGGAGGCATCCGGGCCGACCCTGCGCCGCGAGTCTGCATCGCGGGCTAGGGTTTGATTGCGGATGATGGTAAGATGGGCGCATTTAGGGAACGGGGCGCAACACCTACAACCGCGCGCATGGTGACAAGCATGCGATACCAAAGCATGAATCTTGTAACGAGGCTGCCGGCCGTGCTAGCCGTCCTGCTGCTGATCGGAGCGCCGGAGGCCTGGGCTCAAAGCTGGACCAACGACGGCGGCGGCGATCACAGAGGGCAGGACTGGACGATCTCGGCCGATACGACCGTCGGCGGCGAGCATTACAACGTCGGGGCGTTTGCCGTTTCTTCCGGCATGACGGCGACGGTGAGCGCCGGTCGGCCCTTCGTCGTTCGGGCCAACACGATCACGGTCACAGGCTCTATTGACGCTACCGGCAAGGGCCATAACGGCGGCGACGGCGGTCGCGGCGGCCGGGACGACGGTTTCGGCGGCGACGATGGCCTGCCCGGCTGGTATGCCTATGATTACGGAGTAACCGCTGGCGGCCAGGACGGCGAGAATGGCTACGAGAGCCAGAATAATTCCCGTTGCTGGTTCGATGAATACTGCTGCGAGTGGCAGGGATACTGCCGCAACTGGTGCTGCGACCCGGCCGGACGGCGCGACTGGTCCTGGTGCGGCGGCGGCGGCGCAGGCGGCGGCGGCGGCGGCGGCAACGGCGCCGACGGCTGCTACGGTCAGCCCGGCGCGGACGGCGCCGGTTCGAGCCCCTGTTTCCCCGGCGACGGCGGGAACGGCGGCGTGCCTGGTGATTCCGTGCCGACGGATCGTTTCGCCATGGGGGCGGGCGGCGGCGGCGCGGGCGGCGGCGGCGGC
>QZKR01000049.1 GCA_003598065.1 Myxococcales bacterium
CGCCATGACTCTATCCTCCACTTAGTGTATTACATTTAGTATATCTATAAAAGCCAAAAAAATACAGCCCCAATCCGCAATATCTTGTGATGCACCCACCCGGCCGCCTGCCAATTGACAGGCGTGCCCCACCGCTCTACAATCAAAATCTAAGTATCACACAGGCAAATCAAGCATGAAACACTTCGGCCTCGCGTGGCTGCCAATCCTCCTCACGGTGTTGACGACATGGGGCTGCGGCGAACCATCCTCGCCGTCGCCGGGCGACGAGGGGGACGGCGATCGCCCTTTGTGCTCGGTTCCAGAGGATTGCCACGAAGGCGCAACGTGCGTTGACGGGCGATGCGTCCCCGATTCCGAGGACGAGGGAGACGGCGACTTGGAGGGTTCTCCGACCGATGATGATCCTTCGGAGTGGAGCGACAAGGAACTGTCGGACGACGCTCAGCCCGAGGAAGAAGAGAGCGAAACGGAAGACGCGACCGACGCCGATATGGGCCTGGAATCGGAAGCGGAGCTTGACGGAGACGATTCGGAGCCGGAGCCGGAAGCCGAGGAAGCCGACGTCGAAGCGGAGCCGTTCTACTCTCCCGACGATTGGGGTCCTTATACTCCCGGCGAGATGGACTTCGCCTGGCGCGACATGACGCGCGGTGGCATCCTGGGCAAGGACGTGGCGAGCAAAGTCTGGTATCCGGCCCTCGCGCCGCCTCCGGGCGCGGCCAGGGTCCGCTACATGGCCTTGATCGAAGGGCTGGCTTATCCCAATGTCGCCCCCGATCGGAGCGGCGCGCTCTATCCGCTCGTGCTCTTTTCGCACGGCAACAAAGGGGTCAACTTCCAGTCGTTCACCTTCACCTCGCGGCTGGCGAGCCACGGTTTCATCATCGTCGCCCCCAACCACGCGGGCAACACCATGTTCGACAACCCGAACGACGAACAGATGGCGCAGATCGCCCTCGACCGTCCGGTCGATATTAAGTTCGTCAGGCAGCAGATAGCGGACTTGAACAACGATCCTGCCAGCCCCCTTTTCCAGATGATCGATTTGTCGCGTGCCGGCGTCGCCGGCCACTCCTTCGGCGGCTTCACCACGCTGATTTTGGCGGGAGGGACGGTGAACGTGGACGACGCCCGCGCCCGCTGCCTGGCCGGCACCGAAGCGGACATCTTCTGCCCCTACATCGACTACTGGCCCGCCGGCCAGACCGTCTCCCGACCCGCCAGCTTCGCCCATTTTCAGGCGGCGGTGGCCATGGCCCCGGGCGGCTACGCGGCCTTCGGCGACGACGGACTGGCGAACGTCACCATGCCGGTGCTGGTGATGGGCGGGACGCTGGACGAATTCCTCCGCCCGGAGCTTCGCCCCACTTACGCCGCCGTGCCGCCGCCCAAGGCGAAAGTGGAAATCACGGGCATGGGGCACATGGGATTCACCGACATCTGCCGCATCCCCGGCGTCGAACTGATCCCCACCCTGGGCGATATGTGCAACCCCGACAATTATATCAACGTGGATCGGGGCTGGGAGATCATCAATCCCTTTGCGATCGCCTTTCTGCGCCGCTATCTGAAGGACGAACGAAGCATGGACGCCTACCTCACCGCCGAGTTCGCGGCGCGCTTCCCCGAAGTGGCGTTCGAAGCCCAACTCGCATCGGGTCGCGCCCGCGATTGAGGCTGAGCGGCAATCCCATAAAAAAACGGCGCGACAGTCGCCGCGCCGTTTTCATTGGCCTGACGGGAAAATCTAGCTGAAGCGGTTGAGCACGTCGCGGGCGATGACGATCCGCTGCACTTCGCTGGTCCCTTCGCCGATCTCCAAAAGCCGCTGGTCGCGGTAGAAACGCTCGGCGGGATACTCTTCCATCAGTCCATACCCGCCGTGAAGCTGCACGCAGTGGTCGGCGCACTCGTGCGCCACCTCGGAGCAGTACAGCTTCGCCATCGCCGCTTCCGTCTTGAACGGCTTGTGGTTGTCCTTCAGCCAGCAGGCCTTGTAGAGCAGGTTGCGGGCCGCCTCGATTTTCATCGCCATGTCGGCCAGCTTGAATTCGTTGGCCTGGAAGCTGGCGATCGGCTTGCCGAACTGTTTGCGTTGCAGGGCGTATTTCGCCGCCGCCTCGAAGGCTCCCTGGGCGCAGCCCAGGCCCATTGCGCCGATCGACAGCCGGCCGGCGTCGAGGGTGGCCAGCATCTGGCGGAAGCCGTCGCCGCGCTTGCCCAGCAGATTCGTCTGCGGCACGCGCACGCTGTCGAGGTAGAGCTCGCCGGTGTTCGAGGCGCGCCACATCAGCTTGCGGTGCATTTCCTTCGTCGTGTAGCCGGGCGCGCCGTTCTCGACGAGGATGCAACTGTGCTCCGGGCGGCCGTCGGCCGAGCGTCCGGTGATGCACTGGATCGTCGAGCCCCAGCTCATCGCCGCCGCCGAGTTGGTGATGAAGATCTTCGAACCGTTGAGAACCCACTGGCCGCCTTCCAGCGCGGCCTTGGTCCGCGAGGCCCCCGCGTCGCTGCCGGCCTCGGGCTCGGTGAGGCCGAAGCCCCAGAGCTTTTTTCCGGCGCAGAGGTCGGGGAGGTACTTGCGCTTGTGTTCCTCGCTGCCGAAATAGTAGATCGGTCCGATGCCGAGCGAGTTGCCGGCGGCCACCGTCGCCGCGTGCGAGCCATCGACGCGGGCGACTTCCTCCACGGCGATGATGTAGGAGAGATAGTCCATTCCCTGGCCGCCGTAATCGGGCGAAACGACGCAACCGAAGAGACCGAGTTCGCCCATTTTCCTGGTGAGGTTTTCGGAGAACGTCTCCGTGCGGCTCAACTCCGCGGCCACGGGCGCGATTTCGTTTTCGGCGAAATCCCGCACCGAGCGGCGCAGCAGTTCCTGTTCCTGGGTCAGGTTGAAATCCATCGTTCCTCGCTTTCCGCCGGCGTCGTCACGCCGGCCGACGCGCCGCTACCTCGCGAGCGGCACGAAATAAACATCCGTGATCGAGCCCTTGCGCTGCGCCTTGGGCGCAAAGGCGAGCTTGACCTCCATGCCAATATAGACCGCCGACGCTTCGGCGCGCAACGGCGCGGCGAAGCCGCCGTCGGCCCCGTCGAAGCGCACGAAGGCGATGAGCGTGGGTTCCTGCTCGTCGCCGTGCATGTCCTCGCAGGAGATGGTGAAGCTCTCGACGACGCCCGCGCCGTCAAGCTCGACGTAATCCGTGATCTCCTCGAAGCTGTCCTCGCAGAAGATGCGCGGCGGACAATAAATCACGCCGCTCTGCTGCGCGACGGAGGCGATCAGCTTGCCTTCCTTGAGCTTGCGGAAAAACAGCTCGCCGGCCAGGCCGTACGTGTAACGGTAGCTGATGGGGATCTTGCCTTCGTAGTAGGACAAGTGGGTGGTTTGCGTGATTTTTTCTTTGATCGCCATGGCTCGCCCCCTTACTTCTTGGCCTTTTTGGCCTTCTTGGCCGGCGCCTTCGCCGGGGCCTTCTTCGCCGCCTTCGCCGCCGCTTTCACCGGCCGGAAGTACATGATGTCGCGGATGTCGCCCTCGCGCTCCTCGGCCGGCCGCCAGACCGCCTGCACCTTCATGCCGATGTAGATGTCCTCCGGCTCGACCTCGTCGAGCAGGTGGAGGATGCCCATTTTCGCATCCGCGCCGTCGATGGAGATGACGGCCGGCAGGGTCGGTTTCTCGCCGGGTTTCAGCCGGCTGGCGTCGAAATGGATGCGGGCCACGGAGAAAGTCTCCACCGTGCCCGTATCCCGCACCTGCACCCACTCGTCCGTCGGACGGTAGCACAGCTCGCAGAAGGCGCGGGCGGGCAGCATCGTGCGCTTGCATTTGCGGCAGTGGGAAGCGATGAGCTTGCCTTCCTTGAGGCCGCTCAGATAGATGCCGATGCCGACGCCGTTGTCCCAGGCGTATTCCAGAGTCGGCTCGAAGTGGTAGTAAAGCACCTTGTCTTTCGCGAAGGCTTCCTCCTTCACGTTGGCGCCGCCGAGTTTCTTATCCTTCAATGCATCGCGGATCATGGCGTGCTCCTTTCCTAGTAATTGCGGCAAACGATGACGGTGCCGACCTGCATCAGGTCGCCCCACGCCTGCGCGACGCCGGTTTTCGGGAAGCCCTTTATCTGCCGCTCGCCGGCCTCGCCGCGCAACTGCCAGAACAGTTCCGCCACCTTCATCGTGCCCGTGGCCGCGATCGGGTTGCCGACGCCCAGCGCGCCGCCCGAGGGGCAGGCCGGGATGCCGCCGCCGTTGCGCGCGTAGAAGCCTTCGCCGAACAGCGCCGCCGCCTGTCCGCGCGGCGCCAGTTGCAGACCCTCCAGGTGGTGGAGCATCTTGTAGTTGAAGGGATCGTAGGGCTCGGCGAGGTCGATTTCCTTCATCGGGTTTCTGATGCCCGCCATGTCGTAGGCCATGCGCGCCGCCTTTTCCACGTAGCGCGGATACTGGAGGTCGCGCGTCGCCCAGTAGGCGGTGTCGAGGTTGAAGCCGACGCCGTCGATGAACACCGGCCGGTCCGTGTACTGCCGCGCCACGTGCTCGCTGGCCAGAATCAGGGCGCAGGCGCCGTCGGAGGCCGGGCTGATGTCGAGCCGGTGCACGGGCTCGACGAGAACTTCGGAGTTCAACACGTCGTCGAGAGTCAGTTTCTCCGCCACCTGCGCGGCCGGATGCGCCAGGGCGTTGCTTTTGTTCTGGACGCTCACCGCCGCGATCTGACGTTTCTCGATCTTGTTTTCGTGCATGTAGCGCTGCATCTCCAGGGCGAAGATCCAGATCAAGGTCGGCTTCAGCGGTTGTTCGGTGGTGTGGTCGAAAATCGTCAGAAACGCGCCCTGCGGATGGGGATAGGCGCTCGACATCTTCTCGGAGCAGACGACCATGCAGGTGTCGAACATTCCCGAGGCGATGTGGAAATAGCCGTGAATCGGGGCGAAAACGCCCGTGCCGCCGCCGACGAAGTTGCGCATGTAGGGTTTGAATTTTCCGCCCGAACCGTCGCAAAGATATTCGGCCTTCATGTGGACGCCGTCGAAGGCGTCGGGGGCCGTGCCCATCGTCACCGACTCGATGCGATCCAGTTCCATGCCGCAGGAATCCAGGGCCATCTTCGAAGCCTGCCAGGCCAGTTCCTTGCCCGTCTCCTGCGCGCGGCGAACGAACTTCGTGATGCCCGCGCCGATGATTGCCACTCTGCGTGCTTTCATCTCAGGTCGCTCCTTCCCTCGCTAGTTGTTCCGGAGAATCATGACGGCGCAACTGGTCGTCGGCGCGCCGCGCCAGATCTGCACCAGACCGCATTCGGCGTCCTCCGCCTGATGCCGGCCGGCGACGCCCCGAAGCTGGTTGACGATCTCCAGCGTCTTGTGGCCGCCGGACGTCTCGATCAGGTGCCCCACGCCGAGCGCGCCGCCCGACGGGTTGATGAGCACGCCGCCGCGAGGGCCGTACTCGCCGGATTCGAAAAGATGGCCGGCGGAGCCGGGCGCGCAGAGCTTCAGCGCTTCCATATGCTGCAGCGCCTTGAACGACACGTCGTCGCAGATTTCGAAGATGTCGATGTCGTCCAGCGGCGAGCCGATGTTCGCCATGCGATACGCTTTCTCGGCCGCCAGCCGCGTGGCCGCCGATTCCTCCATCTGTCGCGAATCGAGGTTGGGCGAGTCGGAGCACCAGGCCAGACCGTCGATCCAGATCGGCTGACCGGCGAGCTGGGGAACTGTCTCCTCGCTGGCCAGAACGGCGACGACGCAGCCATCGGCGTGGCCCGCCAGATCCAGCCGGCCCACCGGCCAGGACACCGGGTCCGCGCCGAGCACGTCCTCGATCTCCAGCTTCGCGCCGTAGGAGGCGAGCGGGTTGTCCAGCGCCGCCGCGCGCGATTCGACGACGACTTTCGCGCACTGTTCGCGCGTCGCGCCGCTGGCGTGCAGGTAGCGGGTCATTTCCAGGCCGTCGATGATGTGGACCGTCTGACCCAGGGGGCGCAGGTAAACCGGGTCGAGCGCGAAGCTCTTCACGTCGTCCGGCGTCTTCACGTTGGACAGCTTGCTGTGCGACTCGATCGCCACGAGATCGAAGAGGCCGGCGCGGATCATCATGAAGCCCGTCGCCAGCGCGTGCAGAAAATCGCCGGGGACGGTCTGCACCGATTTGAGCACCGCGCCGAGCTGGTCGTTGCAATACTCGTCGCAGATGCTATAGCCCTCCCAGAAATCCTCGGCGGCGGTGACGAAGCCGCCGATGTCCTTGGGCTCCACGCCCGCGTCGCGATACGCCTTCACCGCGGCCTCGAAGACCAGCTCGCGGAAGGAGACGCCGGGCGTCGTGGGGGAGAAACCCGCCTGTCCGATGCCGACAATAGCCACCCGTTTCATGCAATCCCTCCTCATGCTCGGGTTTCGGAACAAGAGCGATGCAGAACCGCGCTTTGCGGAAAAAAACCAGTTTCAGGCGCATGCACGCCCGCCTTGCGCCGCGCTTCCGACTCCCGGGAGACGGAACTTCAGGTCGAGCGCTCCCGGCGCCTCACACCGCCTGGCCGAGATGGTGCGCCTTCGCGATGTCGGTGATGAAGGCCACGATGTCGCGCGTGTTCGTACCGGGCGTGAACAGCGCCGCCACGCCGGCCGCTTTCAGCTTCGCGATGTCGTCGTCGGGAACGATGCCGCCGCCGAAGACGACGATGTCGCCCGCGCCGCGCTCCTTCAACAGCTCGATGACGCGCGGGAAAAGATACAGGTGCGCGCCCGACATCACCGAGAGGCCGACCAGGTCCACGTCCTCCTGGATGGCGGCGTTGACGATCATCTCCGGCGTCTGGTGCAGGCCGGTGTAGATGACCTCGAAGCCGGCGTCGCGCAGCGCCCGCGCCACGACCTTGGCGCCCCGGTCATGGCCGTCGAGTCCGGGTTTGCCTACGAGGACTCGAATTTTCCGCTCGTTCGTCATGAATCACCTCGCCTAAATATAAGCCGGGTCCTGATATTCTCCGAAGACGCTGCGGAAGGCGTCGCAGATCTCCTGCAACGACACGTAATCGCGCACGGCGGCGATGATCAGCGGCATCGTGTTTTCCTTCGACGCCGCCGCTCGTTTGAGCGCCTCGACGTGCCGGCGGACGGCGGCCGGATCGCGCGACGCCTTCACCTTCGTCAGGTCGGCGATTTTCCGCCGTTCCGTCTCTTCCTCGATGTAAAGCGTCGGGATGCGCTGCCCGTCGCCCATCTGGTACTTCGTCACGGCGACGACTTCCTTCTCGTGCGTTTCCAACTGGCGCTGATACTTGTAAGCCGCGTCGGCGATCTCGCGCTGCGGGAAGCCGGCCTCGATGGCCTTGATGATGCCGCCCAGTTCGTCGATCTTGTTGATGTAGGCCCAGGCCTCGGCCTCGATGCGGTTGGTCATCGCCTCGACGCAGTAGCTGCCGCCGAGCGGATCGATGGTGTTGGCCACGCCCGATTCCTCGGCGATGATCTGTTGCGTGCGCAGGGCGATCGTCACCGCCGCCTCGGTGGGCAGGGCCAGCGTTTCGTCGAGCGAATTGGTGTGCAGGGACTGCGTGCCGCCGAGCACGGCGGCGAGCGCCTGAATCGTGGTGCGCACGACGTTGTTGTAAGGCTGCTGCGCGGTGAGCGAGCAGCCGGCCGTCTGCGTATGGAAGCGGCACATCCAGGAGCGCGGCTTCTTGGCGCGGAAGCGCTCGCGCATGATCTTCGCCCACATGCGCCGCGCGGCGCGGTATTTGGCGATCTCCTCGAAGAAATCGTTGTGGGCGTTGAAGAAGTACGAGAGCCGGCCGGCGAAGGAATCCACGTCCATGCCGGCGTTGACGCAGGCCTGCACGTAACCGATGCCGTCGGCGAGCGTGAACGCCAGTTCCTGCGCCGCCGTGCTGCCCGCCTCGCGGATGTGGTAGCCGGAAATGGAGATCGTGTTCCAGAGCGGCGCGTGCTCCGTGGCGAAGGCGATCATGTCGGTGATCAGCCGCATCGACGGCTCGGGCGGGTAGATCCACGATTTCTGCGCGATGTATTCCTTGAGGATGTCGTTCTGGCAGGTGCCGCCCACCTTGCTCCACGGCACGCCCTGTTTTTCGGCGACGACGAGATACATCGCCAGCAGAATCGAGGCCGGCGGGTTGATCGTCATCGACGTCGTGACCTTGTCCAGCGGGATGCCGTCGAACAGAATCTCCATGTCGCGCAAAGTGTCGATGGCCACGCCGCACTTGCCCACCTCGCCCTTGCTGCGGACGCTGTCGGAGTCGTAGCCCATCAGCGTGGGATAGTGGAAGGCCACGGAAAGACCCGTCTGGCCGTTCTTCAGCAGGTAGTGATAGCGGCGGTTGGTGTCCGCCGGGGTGCCGAAGCCGGCGAACTGGCGCATCGTCCAGAGCCGGCCGCGGTACATCGTCGGCTGGATGCCGCGCGTGAACGGATACTGCCCCGGCATGCCGAGGTCGCGCTCGTAGTCCAGGTCGGCGACGTCCGCCGGCGTGTAGACGCGCTCCATGGGCGCATCGGACAACGTGGTGAACTGCTTCTGCCGTTCGGGGGCCGCCGCCAGCGTGCGCGCCAACTCCTCCACGGTCCATTTTTCCTTCGTCGCCAGCACGCGACGGATCGCCTCGGCGTCGTACAGACGGCTCATGGCGTACTCCTAACCTCTCTCGCCGAGCGCGTGCCGCGCGATGACCATGCGCTGCACCTCGCTCGTGCCTTCGTAAATCGTCGTCACCCGGACGTCGCGATAGTAGCGCTCCACCGGGTACTCCTTCACGTAGCCGTAGCCGCCGTGAATCTGGATGGCCTCGCCGCAGACGCGGTTGGCCGTCTCGGTGGTGAAGAGCTTGGCCATCGAGGCCTGGCGAGTGAACGGCTGCTTGTGTTCCTTGAGCCAGGCGGCCTGCATGATCAGGAGCCGCGCGGCGTCCAGTTCCGTGGCCATGTCGGCGAGCTTCCACTGGATCGCCTGGAAGTCGGCGATCGGCCGGCCGAACTGCCTCCGCTGCAAGGCGTAGTCGCGCGCCTCGTCCAGCGCGGCCAGGCCGATTCCCAGCGCCTGACTGGCCACGCCGATGCGGCCGCCGTCCAGCGCCGCCATGGCGATGCGGAAGCCCCGGCCCTCTTCGCCCAAGAGATGATCGGCGGGGATGCGGCAGTCCTCGAACACGACTTCGAGCGTCGAGGAGCCGCGCAGGCCCATCTTGTCCTCCTTCTTGCCGAGCACGAGCCCCGGCGCGTCCTTCGGCACGACGAACGCCGAGACGCCCATCGTCCCCTTCGCCTCGCGGGCCGTCCGCGCCCAGACGACGAGGACGCCGGCGTGGTCGGCGGAGGAGATGAACTGCTTCACGCCGTTGAGCACCCAGTGGTCGCCGTCGCGGACGGCGGTCGTCCGCAGGCTGCCGGCGTCGCTGCCGGACGACGGCTCGGTGAGCGCGAAAGCGCCCGCCACCGCCTCGCCCGAGGTGATGGTGGGCACGTAGCGCCGCGCCACCTGCGGCTCGGCGAAAGCGGCGACGATCTCCGCCACCATGTTGGTGACGGACATCCCGACGGCCACGGAGGCGTCGGCGCGGGCGATCTCGGTGACGGCGGCGGAGTAGGCGACGACGCCCACCGCCGAGCCGCCCAACTCCTCGGAGATGTTCATGCCGAGCAGGCCGAGTTCGGCCATCTTCCGGTATTCCGCCTCCGGGAAGGCGCTCGTTTCGTCGCGCCACTTGGCCTTGGGCGCAAGTTCGGCGCGGGCGTAGTCCCGCACCATGTCGCGGATCATCGTCTGCTGTTCGTCGAGTTCAAAATGCATCGTCGCCCATCCGATCGCGAAAGAACGGAGTTTTCACTTGCCCTCGTAGAGCGGGCTTTCCTTCAGCACGGCGGCGGCGATGACCATCCGCTGCACTTCGCTGGTGCCTTCGTAGATCTCGGTGATCTTGGCGTCGCGGAAGTGCCGCTCCACCGGGTAATCCTTAGTGTAGCCGTAACCGCCGAAGACCTGAATGGCCTTTGTCGTCACCCACATCGCCGTTTCGGAGGCGAACAGCTTGGCCATGGCCGAGGTTTTGGAGTAGCGCCCGCCGCCCTTCTTGGCCGCGTCCTTGGCGGCGGCGGCGCGATACACCAGAAGCCGCGCCGCCTCGATGCGCGTCGCCATGTCGGCGAGCATCCACTGGATCGCCTGGAAATCGCCGATCGGCTTGCCGAACTGCTTGCGCTCCAGCGAGTAGTCGCGCGCCGCCTCGAAGGCCGCCTGGGCGATGCCCAACGCCTGCGAGGCGATGCCGATGCGCCCGCCGTCCAGCGTGTGCATCGCCACCTTGAACCCCTGCCCCTCCTCGCCGAGCAGATGGTCGATCGGCACGCGCACGTCCTCGAACACCAGTTCCGTCGTCGAGGAGCCGCAGATGCCGAGCTTGTCCTCCACCTTGCCCACCGAGAAGCCCTTGGCGTCGCTGGGCACGAGAAACGCCGAGATGCCGGCGTGCTTGTCGGTCTTGCTGGTGCGGAAGAAGCAGATGGTGGCGTCGGCCTCGCGGCCGTTGGTGATGAAGTTTTTGGTGCCGTTGAGCAGCCAGTGGTCGCCGTTGCGGATCGCCGTCGAACGCGTCCCGCCGGCGTCCGTGCCCGCGCCGGATTCGGTGAGCCCGAAGCAGCCGAGTTTCTTGCCCGAGGCGAAGGGCTTCAGGTAGCGCTCGCGGATGGCGTCCGTGCCGAAGTGGTGGACCGGATCGCAGTAGAGCGAGTTGTTCACCGAGAGGATGACGCCGGTGGAGGCGCAGCCGCGCGAGATCTCCTCGATGGCGATGGCGTAGGCCACGTGATCCATGCCCGCGCCGCCCCACTCCTCGGGAATCGCCACGCCCAAAAGGCCGAGTTCGGCGAGTTCGGCGACGATCTCCTTCGGGAAGCGGTGGTTGCGGTCGATCTCCGCCGCGATCGGCTTGAGCCGGTCGTCGGCGAAGCGGCGGGTCATGTCGCGGATCATCTTCTGTTCGTCGGTCAGCTCGAAACGCATGATCGTCTCCTTGATAAAGCGGATGCCGCCGAGGCGGGATCGCTCCCGCCCAAGCCTCACTTGCCGCGGAAGCTGGGCTTGCGCTTCTCCACGAACGCCTTGGTCCCCTCGACGCGATCCTCGGTGGTGAAGCTGTTCATGAAGCAGTCCACTTCGATGCGGCTGCCCTCGTCGAGCTCCTTGTGGTAGCCCTCGTTGATCGCCCGCTTGGAATCGACCACGGCCAGAGGCGCGCAGGCGATGATCCGCTGCGCCAGCCCCATGACGTTCTCCATCAGCGCCTCGGGCGGGAAGACGGCGTTGACCAGGCCGATCTCCCTGGCCCGCTGCACGTCGATGATGTCGCCGGTGTAGATCAGCTCCTTGGCGAGATTGCGGCCGACGAGGCGCGGCAGCCGCTGCGTGCCGCCGAAGCCGGGGATCAGGCCGAGCTTCACCTCCGGCTGGCCGAACTTGGCGCGGTCGGAGGCGTAGATGATGTCGCAGGCCAGGGCCAGTTCCGTGCCGCCGCCCAGGGCGAAGCCGTCCACGGCGGCGATGACGGGAATCGGCAGCTTCTCCAGCCGGCGCATCACCTCCTGGCCGAGTTCGACGAAATCGCGCGGCGTTTTCTTGTCGGCGGCGGGGATCGTGCTCATCAGCACGATGTCCGCGCCGGCGACGAAGGCGCGCGGCATGGGCTTCTTGCCTTCGGCGGGCTTGTCCTCCGCGCCGGTGACGATCAGCACGCGCAGCGCCTTGTCGGCCTCGACGATCTTGATCGCGTCGCGCATCTCGGAGAGCGTCGCCAGGTTCAGGGCGTTGAGCGCCTTCGGCCGGTTGACGGTGATGACGGCGATCTCGCCCTTTTTCTCGAACAGGATGTTTTCATAAGCCACGATAGCCTCCTCGCGTCGGGAGAGGGATCAGTAAGCGTAAACGCCGCGGCCCGTCTTGCGGCCGAGCATGCCGGCGTCCACGTATTTCCTCAGAAGCGGGCAGGGCCGGTACTTCGGGTCGCCCAGGCCGTTGTGGAGCACGTTGAGGATCGCCAGACAGGTGTCCAGGCCGATCAGGTCGGCGAGCGTCAGCGGCCCCATCGGATGGTTGAGGCCAAGCTTGATGCCGGCGTCGATCGCCTCGGGTGTGCCGACGCCCTCCATCAGCGCGTAGAACGCCTCGTTGATCATCGGCATGAGGATGCGGTTGACGATGAAGCCGGGATAGTCGGCCGCCTCGGCGACCGTCTTGCCCATCTTCTCCGCCGCTTCCTTGGTGGCGGCGAAGGTGGCGTCGTCGGTGGCCAGGCCGCGAATGATCTCCACCAGCTGCATCACCGGCACCGGGTTCATGAAGTGCATGCCGATCACGTGCTGCGGCCGCTTGGTGACGGCGGCGATCCAGGTGATCGAAATCGATGAGGTGTTGGTGCCCAGGATTGCGCCCGGCTTGCAGACGCGGTCGAGTTCCTGGAAGATTTTCCGTTTCAGGTCGGGATTCTCGGTGGCGGCCTCGACGACGAGGTCGCAGTCCTTGAAGCCGTCGTAAGCGGTGGTCCCCTTGATGCGGTCGAGGATCGCCTGCTTCTGGGAGCCTTGCAGCTTGCCTTTCTCCACGGCCTTGGCCAGCGTTTTCTCGATGAAGGCGAGGCCGCCGTTGACGAGATCCTGGTTGACGTCCAAGAGCACCACGCCGTAGCCCGCCTGCGCGGCGACCTGCGCGATGCCGCGTCCCATCTGTCCCGCGCCGATGACGCCGATGGTCTGAATCATGGTCGGCTCCTTTCCCGCTTTACAGCGCTTCGACGATCATGGCGTTGGCTTCGCCGCCGCCGATGCACAGCGTCGCCAGACCGCGCTTCTTGCCGGTCGTCTTGAGCGCGTAGAGCAGCGTTACCAGCAGGCGGGCGCCGGACCCGCCGATCGGATGGCCGAGGGCCACCGCGCCGCCGTGAATGTTGACCTTCTCCTCGGGGATGGACAGCTCGCGCATGGCGTACATCGTCACCACGGCGAAGGCCTCGTTGATCTCGAAGAGGTCCACGTCGCTCGCGGAGAGATTGGCGCGCTTCAACGCCTTTTTCACCGCGCCGGCGGGGGCGATGGTGAACCACTGCGGCGGCTCGGCGTGCTCGCCGTAGGAAACGATCTTCGCCAGCGGCTTGAGTCCCAGCGCCTTCGCCTTCTCGGCGGCCATCAGCACCACGGCGGCCGCGCCGTCGTTGATCGAGGAGGCGTTGGCGGCGGTCGTCACGCCGTCCTTGGAGAAAACCGGCTTCAAGGTCGGGATCTTGTCGAAGTTGACCTTGGCCGGGTTCTCGTCGGTATCGACGAGCGTCGGGCCCTTCTTGCCGGGGATCTCGACGGGAACGATCTCGGCCTTGAACAGCCCCTGCTCCTGGGCGGCCAGCGCCTTTTTGAAAGAGCGCGCGGCGAAGCCGTCGAGCGTTTCGCGGGAGAAGCCTTTTTCCTTGGCGCAAAGGTCGGCGAAGCCGCCCATGTGCGAATTGTTGTAGGGGTCCCAGAGGCCGTCGTTGACCATCAGGTCGATAATTTCACCCTTGGGCATCGACATCCGGTAGCCGGTGCGCGCCTGCGGCAGGGCGAAGGGGGCGTTGCTCATGCTCTCCATGCCGCCGGCGACCGCCACGTCCACGTTGCCCAGCGCGATTTCGTTGGCCGCGAGCTGCACCGCCTTGAGGCCGGAGCCGCAGACCTTGTTGATCGTCAGGCAGGGCACGGACGTCGGCAGGCCCGCGCCGAGCGTCGCCTGCCGCGCCGGGGCCTGGCCCTCGCCGCCGGTGAGTACGTTGCCCATGACGACGGTCTCCACCTGCTCCGGCTTGATTCCGGCCCGCTCGACGGCCGCCTTGATCGCCAGGGAGCCGAGCTTCACCGCCGGAACCGACGCCAACGAGCCCAAAAACACGCCCACCGGCGTTCTGGCTGCGCTGACAATGACGACTTCACGCATGGTAGTCTCCTTTCGTCGGGAGTTATTGAGAATTCCCTTGCTTCAGCTTATAGCCGATGCGGTCCCGGTACGCCTCGATCTCGCGCTGCAACTGCGAGAGCGCCGCGATGTTCTCGCTCAGGCGCCCCGCATGATTGTCGAGCAGTTCCAACAGGCGCACCAGGACTTTTTCATTGGACTGATGAATCCGGTAGATATTCTTGAGCTCGGCCATCTCGGCCAGGGAAAGGCCAAGTAATTTCAGCCGCTTGATGAATTTCAAGCGGCGCAGGTCTTCGTTGGTGTACAAGCGGCGATTGGCCTTGCGGCGCGGATGGTCCAGCAGCCCGATTTCCTCATAATACCGTATGGTTCGCGGGCTAAGCTCCACCGCCTCGGCCAACTCCCCAACGGTATAAGAGTTTTCTTCTTTCATTTCAATATGTTATATGTTTTCCTGCCAGTGAACGTCAAGTGTAGGATTGGCATAACAGATTGCGGCGGCGCTGTCAAGCGGAAGCGCGCCCGATGACCATAACCCCATTAATCCGGCGGCCTTCCGCCGTTCCGGGAGGCGATCGGATTCCGAATGGATTATTTTCAGAATATCCTTGACACGATTGGCGGATCGGGTAGGCTGAAAACGCTTATGAAGCTACTTATGTAAGCAGTTGCGCAAGGAGGACGGCGTGGAAGCCAGAGGCGCCGCGCTCGAACGCTGCCGCGTCTGCGGCCGCAGTTTCGCCCCGCGGTTTTCCTTTCAGGTCGTGCGCGCCGCGCAGGGGGCCCGCTACTACTGCAGCCAGCGCTGTCTGCTGCGGGAACGGATGGCCGAAAACGCCAAGGCGACGTGCTCCGTCTGCGGCGCGAGCTTCACGCCGGAATTCGCCTACCAGCGGGCGCTGATCAACGGCGAGACGCGTTTCTACTGCAGCGAGGTCTGCGCCGAGCGCTACAAGATCGACCGCCGCCGGGCGCGCGGCACGCGCCGCATCGCCGTCTTGAACCAGAAGGGCGGCACGGGCAAGACCACCACGTCGGTCAACCTCGCCGCCGGGCTGGCCACGCGCGGTTTCAACGTGCTCTTGATCGACATGGACGCGCAGGGGAACGTCGGCATCTCCCTGGGCATCGTCGGCGACAGGGGCGTCTATCATCTGCTGATGGAAGGCCTGCCCGTGGAAGAATGCTCCGTGCCGATCCGGGCCAACCTCGACATCATCACCAGCAACGAAATGCTGGCCGCCGCCGAGGTGAAGCTGGCCAACCGCCCCACGGGCCGCGAACTGGCGCTCAAGGAGGCGCTGATCGGCCGGGGCGGCGAAAAGGGCTACGACTACGTCATCCTCGATTGCCCGCCGGCCCTGTCGCTTGTGAATCAGAACGCCCTCGTCTACGCCGACGAGGTGCTCGTGCCCGTCTCCTGCGACTTTCTGGCGATGGTCGGCGTCAAGCAGGTCCTGCGCACCATCCACAACATGAACAACTTCATGGGCAAGCCGGTGTCGATCTGCGGCGTTCTGCCGACGTTCTACGACGTCCGCACTAGGCTGTCCCAGGAAGTGCTGGACAATCTCAAGGAATACTTCAAAGACAAAACCCTCACGCCGATCCGCGTCAGCACGAGGCTCAAGGAAGCGCCGAGCCACAAGCAGACGATTTTCGAATACGCGCCCACGTCCAACGCGGCGTCGGATTATCTGGCCCTGGTGGACCGGCTTGTGAACTGACGGAGGAGGTCCAGATGAAGAAACGCAGCGCGCTGCCGACCAACCCGCTCGACAACGACCCGATGGTGGAGACGTTCTACCGCGTCGGCAAACGCGGCCGCGCCACGGTCGCGGAGGCGAAGGCGGCGAAAGAGAAACCGCAGCACTACAAAGTATGCTGCATCTCGCTCTATACGGAAGACATCGACCGGCTCGACGAAATGGTGACCAAGCTGAAGAAGCTGGGGTATACGAAGGCCAACAAAAGCCAGGTGATCCGTTACGCCCTGGCCCACGTCGATGTCGAGAAGATGCCGAAGCAGATCTAGGCTCAGGCGCCTTTCGGTTCCCCGATGGAGCACGGTTGCACCGTGCTCCACATATTTAAGGGCCGTAGGAGCGGCGATGGCAAGCGGTGTGCGTGTGCCGTGCTTTGCTTGCAAAGCATGAGAGGGTGAAAACACATGGCTTGCAAGCAAGCCATGGCACACACCCCGCATGCGCCCGTCGCTGCAAGATTCAGCAGACATGCTTGTCGAGGACTCCAAGCATGCCACACCCTCGGAAAACGTGTGGAGCACAGTACAACTGTGCTCCATCCCAAGGAAGATCTAGGCTCAGGCGCCTTTCGTTTCTTCCAGAAGCCAGCTCATGATGCCGGGCAGGCGCGCCTGCCAGGCGGGTTCGTGGTGGAAGTGGCCCTCGGCGACCGCCACCTTGAGTTCGTGCGCCGCGTAGCCCAGTCCCCAAAGCTGATTGGCGAAGTCCTGGGTGACGGTGACGTAATCGAGGAAGGTGTCGTAGTACCAGTATTTTTCCAGCGTGCCGACGTCGAGATAGAGCTTGGTCCATAGCGCCGGCTTCCGCCGCCATTCGAGGAAGATCCGCCCGCCGCATTTCATCAGCGACGCCGAGACGCCCGCCGCGCGGCCGAAAACCTGGCTGTGGGCGTGGGCGAGATAGAGCGCCATCAGGCCGCCCATGCTCGATCCCATCACCGCCGTCCATTGGCGCTCCGGTCGGGTGCGCCAGGTCTTGTCGATGAAGGGCTTGAGTTGGTAGAGGATGAAGTCGGTCAGCGCCCGCCCGCGCCCGACGAGGTTGGCCGCCGGGTCGTCCCAGGGCGAATATTCCTCCAGCCGGTTCGGCAGATGATCGATGCCGACGACGATCCACGGCGGGATGCGGCCCTCGCCCGAAACCTTTTCCATCGCCGTGTTGGCGCACCAGGTGTCCCACAGGGCCGACTCGGGATGGTTGAAGACGTTCTGGCCGTCGAACATGTAAAGGACGCCGAAGCGCGTTTCTCCATCTTTGGCGTAGGCGTCGGGGATGTAGACGCGGACCGTGCGCTCCAGGCTTTCGGCGTCGCTGTGGAAGTCGCGGATGATGTGCAGATGACCCATGGATGCCTCGGTGAAACCTGGTAGAGGGAGAAAAGGACGCGCTTAGAGAACCAATAATTTCACCTCCGCGCCGTTGGCGGCGCGCAGCGAGGCCAGGGCGCTGCCCGTGTTGACGGCGATCTCCAGACGGCCGCCGCTGCCGATGTAAGCCAAGAGCTCGCCCGGCTGGACCTCGGCGAAGGTGCGGCGGATCGGGATCGGCTGGCCGGCGCACCAGGCGTAGACCTCCTGCTCAGGGTGTTCCTTGACATAACGCGCCGCTTCCTCCGCTGAAATCGAAGTGATGAGATTGCCGAAGACGTCGGCCGTCATCACTTCGCCGATGAGCTGATCGTCGAAACGCCGCACCGGATCGCCGGGCAGGACGAAAAGCGCGTCCAGGGGCGGGCCGAATTCGTCGGCGGGATAGCCGAGCGAGAGATAGGCCGCCACGGGAGCGAAGACGTCGCGGCCGTGGAAGGTGTGCGACGGGCGGTCGAGGAAATAGCGTTCGTTGACGATCTGCCAGATCGAGCGCACCTCGCCCGTTTTGTGCAGGAAGCCGAACAGGCCGTTGTCGGGGCCGACGAAAATCGCCTTCTCGGTTTCGACGATCACCGCCGGACGGTCGGTGCCGACGCCCGGATCGACGACGGCGAGGTGGATCGTGCCCGTGGGGAAGTAGGGCGCGCTCTGCTCCAGGATCATCGCGCCTATGGCGACCGATTGCGGCGGCACGTCATGCGTAAGATCGACAAGGCGCGCCTCGGGATTGATGGTGAAGATCACTCCCTTCATCTGTCCGGCGTAGCCCATGCGGCTGCCGAAGTCGGTCAGTAGCGTGACGACGCGCCCATAACTGGCCATGCTTGCTCTCCGCCTGTTCGCGAATGGATGTATCCTAGCGGATCGCCGGGCATTGTCAAATATTTGCGGGCGGCTGGAATTTGGTTAAGATAACCTGACGTCGGCGGCCGCGACGGCCGTTTCTTTTCCCAGCTTCAGGAGGACGATATGCGCGCGCATCTTTTCGCATGGTTCGCGGTTTTCGCGCTTGTGGGTCTGATCGCCGCCTGCGACAGCGGCGACGATCAGACGGAGCCGTCCACCGACGGCGACGAAACGGCCGACGGGGACACGGACGGCGACATCGACGGCGATGCGGAAGCGACGGACGGAGACGAGGAAGGCGAGGTCGAGTACCCCGACCCGAGCTTCGTCTACGAAGTGCGCACGCCGCCCGCCTCGCTGGCCGACGAGCCGTTCGCGCAGGAATTTCCCGAATTCTTCAAAACCGCCGGCGAGGAGGCGCTCGCCGACGTCCGCGCCCTGGCCGTTTTCGGCCAGGATGTCTGGGCCGGGACGGGCGACGGCCTGTTCGTCAAGCTGAACGGCCGCGACGCCTTCGCCCGCGTGCCGCTTTTGGGCGCGCCCGAGCCGTCTTCCGTCGTCGCCATCGCCCGCCGGACCTACAATGACCGCGTCGTCGCCACGCTGGCCGGGCACGTCGTCCTTGCCGCGCCCGATGGCGCGCAGTCGGAACTGATCGCCTTCCCGCACGGCGCGATCGTCGCCGTCGCCGCCGACGGCGGCCAGCTCATCGCCGCCACGGCGGACGCGATCTACCATTACACGGAAGCTTCCGGCGAGTTCGAGCAGGTGTCCGAAAGCGCGCTTTCCGTACGCAGCCTGGCGCTGGGGACGGACGGGACGCTGTACATCGCCGGCGAGGCCGGCGTCAACGTGGTCCCGCCGGCGGGCCAACCCGCCGTCTGGAACGCCGAAAACGGCAAGCTCGTCGATAACGACGCCCGGGCGGTGGCGGTTTGCGGAAACCGCGTCGTCGTCGCCACGGCGCAGGGTCTCGCCGTTCACGACGGCGCGACCGTCGCGCTGCGCCGCGCCGAACCGGACGGTTTGCCCACGGACAACCTCATCGCCATCGACTGCACGGACCAGGGCGTTCTGATCGGCCATGAAATCGGCGCGACCTACCTCAAGGCCGATTTCTCGCACACCGACCACTACATCTCCGGCCGCTGGATCCCGGACAACCGCGCCCCGGCCGTGGCGCTCGATGCGAACGGCGGCCGCTGGATCGGCACGGCGGGCGGCGTCTCGCGCATCTATCTGCGGACCCGCACGCTGGCCGAGAAGGAACGCGCCTTCCATGCCATGGCGCCTTACTTCTACCGCATGGACGGCGTCGAGGGCGCGTTCATGTCCTCCGACGGCAGAACGCCGGAGCCGGAGACCGACCCGTCGGAAATGAGCTTAGGCGACAAGGACAACGACGGCCTCTGGACGCAGATGATGATCGGCGGCTGGTGCTTCGCCTACGCCGCCACCGGCGACGAGGAATATTACCGGCGCGCCCGGCTGGCGATGAACAACATGCTGCTCCTGATCGACATCCCGGCCCCCTTCTTCGAGGAGGCCGGCCTCGGCGCCGGCTACGTCTCGCGCTCGCTGATCCGCGAGGACGAAACCGACCTCTGGAACGCCAAGAAAAGCGAGGCCGAACAAATCGGCGACAAGGGCATCCTGCGCTGGAACGAGGCCGAGCACGGCGACTGGCGCTACCTGTTCAAGGTGGACACCTCCTCCGACGAGGTGGCCGGCCACTTCTTCGGCTTCCCGGTCTATTACGACCTCTGCGCCAAGGACGACGCCGAACGGCGGGAGATCGCCGACCGCGCCGTGTCGCTGGCCGACTACATCCTCCGCCACGACTTCCTGCTTCTGGACCTCGACGGCACGAAGACCACCCACGGCCACTGGAACCCGGAAGCGCTGGCGATCGCCGTGGACGGCGTGGGGCCCTGCATCGACGCCGGCTACGACATCGAGGCGTGCTTCGAGGCCGACGGCGGCGGCGGCTGGCTCAACGCGCTGGAAATCCTCGGAACGATGCTCGCCGCCTATCACATGAGCGGCGACACGAAATTCTACGACGCCTTCCTGATGCTGGTCGATGAGCACCGCTACGACGAAGTGGCGATGCCGGACAGCGACACGTGGACCGTCACCAACCCGCGCATCAAGAACCACTCCGACCACGAGCTGGCGATGCTCGCCTATACGACGCTGTTGCGTTACGAGCCGGACGAGACGCGGCGGGCCTACTGGCGCGAGTCGCTGAAGTTCCTCTACGACTACGAGCGGCCGGAGCGCAACCCGTGGTGGACGTCGATCTACGCCCTTTCGGGCGGCGTAGACCCCGACGTGGAAAGCGCCGTGCGCACGCTGCGGGAGATCCCCGACGACCTGCGCGAGTGGTATTTCGACAACAGCCACCGCAAGGACGCGAATCTGGACGTCGTGGACCGTTTCGAGGACCCGCAGTTCGATCGCGTCTTCCCCTTCGACGAAATCCGCACCATGTGGTGGAACGGCAACCCGTACAGCGTCGTGGACGGCGGCGACGGTCGCGGCTGGCAGGCGCCGACGGCCTGGCTCTTGCCCTATTACATGGCTCGGTATGCGGGACTTATCGAAGAGTAGCGCCGGTTACTCGCCGAAGATAAATGCCGCCAGCGAGATGCGCCAGCTTCCTCCCTCGGCGACGTCGGGGATGGTCAGCGTCAGTTCGTGCTCGCCGGCGACGAGCGGCGGGTCGAGGAAGAAGGGCGGGGTGACGCTCCCCGGACACCAGTTGGCGCGCGGCGCGCGAACCGAGGCCATCGCTCCGCAGGGGTTTTCCAGACAGTAGTCGAAGCCGCCGGTCGGCGAACCGTAATGAGCCTCGGTGCATAGCGTGGTGCAGTCGTCGCGCCATGGCCGCAGCAAGATCGCTTCGCCGCCGTCGAACGCTGCCTCGTGACGACGCCGGCAGAATTCCTCCGCCGGTCCGATGCAGAACAGCGGACTGCCCTGCGCCCCGCCGTGGCCCGTGGCGCGATACTCCACCCTGGCGCTTGTCGCCCCCTCCGGCAGCGAAAACGGAACGGCCAGCGTCCCCGTCGAAGCGCCATAGCCGCCGTTGTAGAGCGGCAGAACGGCGAGGACCTGGCGCGGCGGCGGGCCGGGAAGCAGCTTTAATTTCGCGCTGACAAACCAGCCGCCGTTCGAGCCCGTCACCTGACCCGAGGCGTCGGACCAGGTGGAAATGAACGCCCGCAGCCGATGCGCGCCCGGCAGACCGTTGGCCGCGTCGGTGATGTCGGCTTCGAAGTGGAGCGGTCCGCCGAAAGGCGTGATGGCGCGGACAAGCTCCAGAGCCGGGGGATCGCCTTCCGTCTGCGGGTCGTCGAGCGTGAACTCGAAATTGCGGTCGAAGGCGTCGCAGTCGGCCGGCCAGTTCTGGCCTTGCGGCGGCGGGTTGCCTTGCCAACTGGAGAAAGGATAGCAGGTGGTGTCGAGATCGACGACGAGCCGGACATTGGCGAAGGGGCCGCCCGAAAAGTCGATATCGGCCGCGAGGCTCTGAAAATTCGGCCCGGCGGGATTGCTGCCGATGCGCGCCCGGTCGAAGACGACGACCGTCGCCGTGTTCGGGTCTTCCGGCTCGACATCCTCCTCCGCCTCCGGGGCTTCAGCCTCTTCCTGCTCACTGGCGAGATCCGCGTCGTTTTCGGCTGCGTCCTCGTCGCCGTCGGTCTCTTCCTCGATAACATCGGCCGAATCACTGTCTGTGAGTTCTTCTTCCGGTGTTTCCCTTTCGAGTGGCTCGCTGTCTCCCTCTCCCTCGGCGATGACGTCCTCATCGCCGTCCGCCGGTTCCGATTCGCTATCCGCCTCGCCCGCTGCGTCTTCGTCGCCCGGATCGCTCTTGTCAGCCGAATCCGAGCAGGCGATCACGGTCAACAGCAGGATTGCCGAAAGCCATGGCCAGGCGTTTTTCATCATCGTCGCCTCAGTTGGGGTCGCAAGACCCATCGCAGTATTGCACGACCTGCCCTTCCAGCAGGAAGGTCGAAACCTGCTCCAGCGCGTTCTGCAGAAAAACCATATCGGAGTGCACGCCGTTGTCGTCTTGCGGCGGGAAATTACCCGCTGGCGGCCAGTTGCCTTCCTCGTCAAGGTGGTCGGGCAGCAGATACTGGGTAAGCACGGAGTCCGGCGTCGGCGACTCGATCGCTTCCAACCCGAAGACCTCATATGCGCCGGGCGTCATCTGTTTCAGGCCGATGCCGCGCGCCAGCATTTCCGTGGTCATGTTTGGCACCTGGCAGTCGCCGATCGCCTCCTGGAGAATCACCGCGCGTCCCTCCGGTTTGTCGGGCAGCGGACGGCGGAACATCAGCTGCGTCAGGTTGATCGGATCGGAGTGATCGAAGCGCGACTGCATGAAGCCGATGCCCAATTGCCGAATGAGCGGATCGGGATATTCGATCTCGAAGAAAAGCTGGATGTTGGTCCAGACGATCGAACGCGGCAGCATATTGGACCACACGGATCCGGGAACGGTGAGCACGCCGCGCCGGATGCGGTTGGACAGCGAAACGAATGACGAACCCTGAATGCCGCCCAGGCTCACGCCGTAGTAATAGACGCGTTCGGGGTCCAAGAGCGCGTGGTCGCCAATTTTGACCTGCGGGTCCTCCTGCAAGGGGCCGAGCGCCAGTTCCGTCATCGTGAGATTATTGACGAGCGACTGTTGCAGCCGGTCGGTGACCAATCCGAGGCGGTTCAGATCGGGCACGATTTCGTCGATGATGAGCTGCAGGTCGTCGTGGGAAAGGCCGATCCAGTCCGTGGCGATCACCGCCGCGCCGAACTCCGCGGACAGGGGTTGAACCACCGCCTCGCCGGCCCAGCCGTTGGTGAGGTACTCGCGGCCTTCGCCGAAAATGCCGTGGCCGAAGACGATCAGCGGGATCGGCTCGCCGTTCAGCGCCGCCGGCGGAATAATCATTGTAAAGGGAAACGACTGGTTCGTCGTCCGCCGGATCGGGTGGTGCGCGTCGTCGTACTCGAAAACGTCGTCTTCGTTGAGATAGGTAGGGACTTCGAATGCGCCTTTCACCAGCTTGAGGACGTTGGCGTTGTAGTTGTCGGCCACTTCCTCGATCGTATAGGCGAGCGTCGGTCCGCCGGCGACGCGCAAGGTTTCCTCGCGCATCGAGAGCACGGAGCCGAGCACGAAGTCCTCGCTGGCCACCATGAAATCCCAGGCCAGAAGCAATTCCCCGCGGGCGTAGCCGCGCTCATTGAGAAAAGCAAAGATTCCGTCGAACTTCTCGCGCGCGGTTTCGATTTCGGCGTTTGTCGTGTAAACGCCGTCGCGCAAGGCGGCGAAGGCGGCCGGCGACTCGAAGGCCCCGCCGTCCACGTCGCGCAGCGAACTGCGCAGCGCGACGACGTGCCGGTGGCCCATCTCCATCGGCTCCATCGGACGGACGATCAGGACGTAGCGGCCGGGCCAGCGCTCGGAGCGGTTCATATCCATTTCCGACATGAACGCCAGCCGCTTTCCCGTGTCGAGATCGAAGACGGCGATGGGATTCTCCTGCGCCAGCGAGTCCGACAGATTTTCGATCGGCGTGAGATGTTCCGGCGCGACATCGACGCCGAAATGGACGAGCAGCGGAGCGGCCGGCGAGCAGCCGTCGGCCGCGTTGGCCGAGGCGATGTCGAAGTGCGAATCGCCGTTTCTGTTCGGCAGGGCGTCGGGCGGATAGTCGCCGCGAACGCCCGTGGGGCTGTCGGCGTCCGGCCGCTCGAAGAACGAACTCGGGAAAGGCAGCACGCACTCGTCGCTGGTGGCGAAAGGATTGCAGCCGGGAACGAGGTCGAGGGTGACGCGCTCGATGTCGTCGTCGAAGTCCCCATCGAGGTCGCCGTCCGTCTCGCCGTCGCCGGCGTCGCCATCCCCGGACGGCTCACGCTCGGATTCGTCGCCGTCCGGCGTCTCTCCGTCGCCGTCGGCCGAGACGTCGTCGTCCGCTCCGGCGTCGCCGTCCGTCGCGCTTTCGGCGCCGTTTTCCGTCGCGCAGCCGGCGAGGATCAGCAAGAATAAAATCGCCAACATTCCCCTGTTCAACACCAAGCATCGCGTCATCGGCGGCATTCCTTTCTCGCGATTGTATTTAGGGGCGCTTTGCTGTAGATTTTAAACATAACGGCATCGCCGCGAGAAATCCACAAAATCCGCCATGTCGGCCTGCGGCCCGGGCGGGAAGGGCAGAGGCCGGATTCGGAGGCCCGACACGGCGCGTCCCGGACGAAAGAGGAGAATCATACTCGTGGGGAGGGGAGGTTTATCGCTGGTTCGGAGGATCGCCGCCTTGACGGCGGTCGCGATTTTTTTGGCTCCCGGTTTCGCGCGAGCGGAAGGCGCGGATCTCCCCATCGTTTTCAACGGAAACGCCTGCCTGGACGACGCCGAGCTTCTCGAAACGCTCAATCTCGGCGACGTCGCGCGGGTCACGCCGCCGCTTGCGCGCGTGGCGCGCAAGCGGCTTTTGAATCACTACCACGCCCAGGGCTATGTTCTGGCGCGCATCTGGACCAAGATCCACAAAGGGAAGCTCTATGTCTCGATCGACGAGGGCCGGCTCGACCGCGTCATCATCCGCGGCTACGACTCGGTGCGCACCTCGCTCGTCCGCCTGTCCTTGGAATTGCCGCACGAAACCTACAACAAGCCTCTCTTCGAGGAGCGGCTCGCCAAAGTGAAAAAAGACCTCCAACTGCAGCGCATCAAAGTGCGGATCGTCAAGTCGAAAGACGTGCGCCACGAGGACTGGCAGCTTTCCGACATCGGCTTTTCCTGGCTGCGCGAAGCGAGCGGCTACGAGTTGCACCTGCAGGTGGAATCGGAGCGCGGCGAAGGCCCGAGCATGGGCGTGGAGATGATTTCGCCATACGGCGTCGTGCCGCGCGCCTCCTGGACGCGCTACCGCGCCTTCTTCGAGGAAAACGAGGACCGGCTGAATCTCTACCTGCAAAGCGGCTACTGGATCCGCAAGAGCCTGAACGGCGGCAGTTACGAACCGGCCTTCACCCATGTCCGCGGCGGCGGACGCTACGAGTACCCCCGCCTGTGGAATCTGGTGCGCTTCTCCCACGATCTGTATACCGACCTCTCGGTTGTCCAGCGCTCCGACCTGCCTCTCGACGCCTACTGGGACAATACGACGCACGCCTCGCTCAACATCGGTTTCGACTTCTTCAAGAACTTCACCCTTTTCGTCGGCGGCGCGGTGGAATACAAGTACGTTTTCTCCATCGTCAAGGTGAAGGATGAGGAATTTTTCGTCGATCCCTTCGCCCATTTGCGCGGCGTCTTCACCGCCGGCCTGCGATACAAATGGGCCGGCGACGAGCTGCGCAACGACCGCGACAGCTTCGCCTCCCTCGCCGTCAGCCCGCACCTGGAGAAGATCAGCACCTTCTATCGCGGCGAGATCTATGGCCAGCAATTCCTGCCTTTCGGCTGGCACGATCTGATTTTCAAGGTGAAATTGCTGGGCACGCTCGGCGCTTCGCCGTTCTACGACGAAGCGTCGCTCTCCGGCGACACCCTGCGCACGTTCTACCCCTCGTCGTACTTCATCGACAACGCGGCCTGGCTGTCGGCGGAGTTCCGCGTTTCGCTCTGGCGGGACATCGTCAAGCTGTCCGTCTATCACGACCTGGCGCTGTTCGGCCAGATCGAGCACGACCCGCGCGGCCTGACGCGAAAGGGCTACGGCGCAGCGGACGAGAAGGCGGAGTTCGCCTGGGCGAACAGCTTCGGCCCCGGCTTCCATTGGCTGATTCTGGACACGTTCCAGTTCGACATTTACGGAGCGTTCGGCTTTTCGCCGTCGGGCTTCGCCGTCAACCCGTACTTCTCCTTCAAGAAGGTCTATTAGCTATGTCGTGGACGAAACGCAAGACGACTCCGGCGGCCGTGTCGTCGGCGACATGGCGGGGCTGGCTTATGGCGCTTGTCGCGATCTGGCTGGCGATGTTCCCTTCCGCCGCCTGGGCCGACGAGGATGAAATCGAGGAAACGCGCCGCCTCGATTACTTCACGGTCGCTCCCAAACTGGGCTACGTCTACTTTGTCGCCCACGAGGATCAGGCCTTGGAAATTTCCCGCCGGCACGCCATGCTGGCGATGGTGAGCTTCGACGTCGGCGATCTCGGCTATGCTTTCGAGACCGAGCCGTACTTCAGCATCGAAGTGGCGAGCGGCGAAAAACCGTTCTACGGCCTGGGGGCCAATCTGCAGATGGTTTATCGCTTTTACGTCCACCACATCGCGCCGTCGTTCGGCATGGGCGTCAAAGGCGGCTATCTCTTCGGCGAGGAATTGAAGCACGGCATGGAACTGTACGGCCGCTTTCCCCTCGCCGTATCGTTTTACATGGGCGAGGACATCGCCTTCCTGATCGAAGTCGGCCTGATGTACGGCATCACCGGGCTGCAAGGAGCGCGGTTCGGCAAAGACCTTCAGTTCGCCGATGGTTTCGCCGTCGATTGGACCGTGGGAATCCGGTGGCCTTGAGCGGCGGAAAAACGTCGCCGAAGGGGGTTTTGCAGCGCATGCGGGAACGGTTTGCAAGTCGGCGGCTTTGATGGGATTGCCGCGCGGCGTTTTAGGCTTTCCTCTCCGCCAGTTTTTCCCCGGCCTCGTCGATGAGATCCTGCAAGGTCCTTTCCGTGTTGGCTAACGAAGCAACGCCGAAGGTGACGACGATTTCCGGCTGTTCGGCGTTTCGGCGGCGATTGTGGTGCTCCAGAAGCTGCTGACAGCGTCCAAGCATCGCCAGCGCTCCGGTTTCCGAGGTTTCCGGCAGGTAGAGCAGAAACTCGTCTTCTTTATACCGGCCGAGCAGATCGGAGGCGCGGATGTTTGCTTTGACGAGACGCGCCGCCTCGGAAACGACATGGTCCGCCCGCTCTTGCTCTCTGGTCTCCAGCAGATTCCGATACGTCGGCAGACCGATGCGGACGATTGTCGCCGATCTCGCAAAACGCTGAATGACGCGCTCCTCGTGCGCCAGGTAGCGCTCGATGTAGGAGCGGTTGTAGAGGCCCGTGTCGGTGTCGATGATCGTCAGGTTTTCGATCACCGAGTGCAGATAGGAATTGTCGATGGCATGGGCGACGAGGTTGCCGATGAGCTGGAACAGGCGGAAGGTGTCGCGCTTGAACGGTTCGATGCTCGCCAGCACCGCCAACGCCTCGGGTTTGCCGTGGCAGATCAACAGCACGCCCGACACTTGCAGCCCGAGCCCGGACAAGGCGCTCAGCCAGGAATGTCCCGGCGGCAGGAGCAAGGCCGTCGTCTGCAGGTCCGGCCCGATCGTGCCGTCCTTGATCTGCGTCGTCAAAGGGAAGCTGGCGATCGCTTCGGCGCGTCCTTTCGCCGGGCCTTTCGCGTCGAGCCGCGTCGCCTTCATCGCCTCCAGGTCGAATTCGAAGAGCGCTCCCACGTCGTAGGGCGCGGCGGAAAGCACGGAATCGAGGGCGATGGCCAGCAGTTCGCGCCGATCCGTGACGCCCAGGAGCCGTTTCTGGGTGTGGTGGATGATCGTCAGCTCCTGGTTGCTCCAGCGCAATTCCTCGATGATTCGTTGCTGCTCGGTGACGTCGCGCGCCAGGCACATCAGCGCCACGGCCTCGCCCTCGTGGCGAATGACGTGATCGCGGAGTTCGAGCACCACGCGCTGGCCGTTTTTCGCCACGAACTCCTGTTGGACGGGGGGCTGCGCAAACTCGCCGGCGGACGCGTTTATGGATGAAATCTCGCCGGAAGCAGGACTCAGCCGGGCCGCCTCCTGCGCGAGGAATTCCTCGGGCGTATAGCCCAGGATTCGCTCGACGGAGTTGGAGACATAGAAAGGCTTGCCGTCCAAGTGCTTGAAACAGATCAACTCGCCGGAGAGGTCGGCCCACAGCCGCTGCACCTCGTCCACTTGGGTGAAGGTATTTTCGATCGCTTTCCGATCCGCCACACCCGGCTCCTTGCAACGAGGAAAAACAAACAAACCGCACTTCCCTTCATATCATAGCCGGCCGCTCAAGTAAAGGCCTGGCGGGCTGAAAATCCAAGCGATATAGAGAGATTTAACGGGCAAGGCCGCCCCCCTCCGGCCCAAGATTCACTTGTCATCCCCAGGCAAATCAGGTACACAAAAACGCGTTGCTTGTGCTCAAGACGCGATTCGAGGTCGAATGCGGCTCTTGATGCTGGACAGAAAACTTTCGCGGGATGTGGTCAAGCTCGCCGCGCCGGTCGTCCTGGGCATGGTGGCGCAGACCTCCGTCAACCTTGCCGATACGATCATGGTCGGCTGGATGAAGGATGAAGTCCAGTCCGTCGCCGGCGTGGCGGCGATCGGCATCACGTTGCCGCTGTACTGGGCCGTGGGCGGCTTCCTCTCCGCTCTCGCCGTCGGGACGCAGGCCCTCACCGCCCGCCGTTTCGGCGAGGGCAAGCCCGAGGGTTCGGGACGCGTTCTTTACAACTCGCTTTCCGCCGCCTTCATCTTTGGCGCCTTCGCGTCGATCGTCGGAGCGTTGTTGATTCCTTTCGTTTTTCCGTTCTTCAACTCCAATCCCGATGTCGTGCGCCTGGGCATCCCCTATGCGCAGCTCCGCTTTCTGGGCGTCCTGTCGATGGTGGCCACGATCGGCTATAAAGCGTTCTTCGACGGCATCGGCAAGACTTACGTTCACATGACGGCCTCGATCGTGATGAACGTCGTCAACATCATTTTGAGCGCCCTGTTCATTTTCGGCCTGTTCGGCTTTCCCGAGATGGGCGTCGTCGGCGCGGGCCTGGCCAACACGATCGCCAGCTACATGGGCATGGGGATCATGGTCGCCTGGAGCTTCAAGCCGGAGATCATCGCCACCTACCGGCACTATCGCCGAAGCAACTTCAACTGGCCGGTGCTGCGGGAGATCGTCCGTTTATCGCTGCCCGGCGGACTGGCGACGATCGTCGTCATGTCCGGCTTTCTGCTGTTTATGAAAATCGTCGGTCACATCGACCAGCAGGAATGGCTGGCCAGCTTCCCGCGCGCCTCGCTGTTCGACCTGCATCGAATGCTCAATGAGGCATTGGCGGGCGGTCGCGCCAGCGACCTCTTGCCCCTCGCAAGCGGGCTCTTGCCGGCCATCGACGGCCTTACCGCCGGCTCGCGCTCGCCGCTGTTCGCCGCCGGGACGAAGGTGATCATCGACCTGATGTCGATCAGCTTCATGAGCGCCATGGCCATCGGCACGGCGACGGCGACGCTGATCTCCCAGAATCTCGGCCGGGGCAAGCCGCGGCTCGCCGAACAGTACGGCTGGGAAGCGGTGCGCATCAGCTTCCTGACGCTGGGTATGCTTGGTTTTCTGGAAGTGATCTTCCCCGAATTTTTCCTGCACCTGTTCACCAATAAAGCCGCCGTCATCGAGGCATCGGCCTTTTCCCTGCGCATGGTCGGCGTGGTGAACTTCATGGTGGCGGCGGGGCTCATCTTCATGCAGGCGCTGTTCGGCGCCGGCAACGCCAAATTCGTGATGTACGTCGAGTTCACGCTGCATTTCACCTGCCTCGTGCCGCTCGCCTACCTCTTCGGCATCCATTGGAATTTGGGGATGGAGGGCGTGTGGCTGTCGGCGATCGTCTACGTCGTCTCGCTTTCTTCCATCCTGGCCTGGAAATTCTGGCAGGGGAAATGGAAGTACATCAAAATCTGAGAGCCCCCCGCTTTTCAAACGTGTCCGGCTTCGATTGACACGCGAAACGGTCGGCGGCTAGAGTTCCGTATGGCGCGGTTAAAGGCGTGGCGGCCGCGGAGTCCGGCGGCGTAATGCGCCACGGTCGCCGAAAGGGAAGCGAACATGATTAAAAAGATTCTCGTGCTGCTGGGTGGATTGACGGTTTTGGCCCTCATCGTCTATGTCGCGCAGTCCCGGCGCGAAGCCGTCAGGCCCGAAACGACTCCCGATCTTGTCGGGCCGGTCTACGACCCGACGAAGCCGTTTGCCTGCGGCGGTTCGATGGCGCTCGACCTGGAAGGCAAGACCGTGGATCTGGCCGAAGGGGAGGCCTTTTCGGCCGGCGGCGACTGCCGGCTCGTGCTCAGGAACTTCGCCGTCAAGGCTCCGGTGGCGGTTTCCGCCGGCGGCGACGCCGTGGTCGTGCTGGAAGGCGGCACGTTCGAAGGGACGCAGGCGGCCGTTTCGGTCGGCGGCAACGCCACGCTGGAAGTTCGAGGGGCCGCGCTTATCGGGTCGATTCAGCGCAGCGGCGAGGCGAGGATCGTCGGCCTCCCGGAGGAGGAGAAAAGAGACGAAACGCTCGATATGTCGCGCCGCTGGGGCAAAGGCGCCTGCGACGGCGTGGTCGCCTGCTATAAAAACGCCGGAGAGTTCGGGCGAATCTCCGGACGGGTGGAAATCGACATCGACGGGAAAGGCGCGGGGACCAATCCGCTCTACGTCGCCGGCCAGGCCCCGGCGGCCGTCAAAACCTGCCTGATCGAAAACGCTGGAAAGAAACATCTCGCCGGCTATGACGGCCCGGCGGGCAAGCTGATTTGTGAATATTCCGGTACGCTCACCCAGGAAACCGAAATGATGACCTGGAGCCCGGCGTTCCTTACCGCTGAACCAAACCAGCCCTAATTGACGGAACCGCTTCCTGTAGAGCCGGATAATCGGATACGACCGGTCATTTTTTTCACTTACACTAAAGTTTAAAACCAAGCCCACCGATTTATTACTATAGCGGTAATAGATCGCCGGGGCGTTGTCATCTTTGAGATCGGCACCGGAGGGATGATTGTCTTTACGCATCAAAATGTTAGCAGTTTTGGCCGCCATCTTTGCGGCTTTGATCGGCGCCCTCTATGTGGTGTTGCGCTGCATCGTTTTGGAAAGCTTTATCGAACTGGAAATAGAAGAAGATCGCGACAACGCCGATCTCGTTTCGCGCACCCTGTATCAAGAGTTGAAAAATCTGAGCGCCATTGCGGGTGATTGGGCGCCATGGGACGACACGTACCAATTTATTCAAGACCGCAATCAAGCCTACATCGATTCGAACCTGGTGGATGAAACGTTCATCAACCTGAATTTGAATTTTATGGTTTTTGTCGATGCCGACAGGCATATTTTCTTTCACAAAGGTTTTGACATCGATGCGCGTCGCGAACGTTCGCTCTCCGACGTTTCCTTGCAGAATTTGCTCGCTCCTCCCAGCTTGACCCACCCCAAAGCCGTCGATGACAGCTCGCAGGGCTTTCTCGATCTTGCGGACGGGCTCGCTCTCGTGGCGTCGCGGCCGATCGTCACCAGCCAGTTTGCAGGACCCATCCGCGGCGTTCTGATCGTCGGGCGTTTCCTGGATGAAAAATTGCTGACGGTCCTGAAGGAACGGACGAACTTGGAAATGCAGATGTTCGACGCCAAAGGACAAGACCGGCCGCCTGAAATCGCCAAGGCGATGACGGAACTGGAAAAAGAAGCAATCTATGTAGGCCCGCCGTTGGAGGAATCCGAGTCAATCAGCTATTTTCTCATCCGCGATTTTCAGAACCGCCCTCTCCGCGCCTTCAAGGTGAAGGGTCATCGCGGCATTTTGCTTCTCGGCGTCGAGGCGAACAGATATTCGTTGCTTGCCGTGACCGCCGCCAGCCTGCTTGCGCTCGGCCTTATTACCCTGATTCTCGAACGGCTGATTCTCGCCCGCCTTGCGAGAATGAGAAACTTCGTGAATGAAATCGCGCGGAGCGGCGACCTTGAGCGGCGTTTGACGGTCGGCCGCCGCGATGAAATCTCCGATCTCGCCCGTCACCTGAACGACATGCTCGACAAACTCGGCGAAGCGGAAGCCCAGCTTAGGCTGCATAAGTTCGCCATGGACAATGCCGCCGGCGCCCTGTATCTGTTGGATTTCCAAGGGCGCGTCCGCTATGCCAATCTTGCGGCCCGCCGCGCGCTTGGAGTCGATGCCGAGGAAATGCAGCGGATGATGGTGTTCGACATCGATCCGACGATGACCCCCGAACGCTGGCCGGTCCATTGCGAGCGGAAGCGCGAAACGGGAACCGTCGTTTTCGAAACCATGCACCGCCGCAAGGACGGTTCGCTTTTCCCGGTGGAAATTCAGTCGAGCTATTTCCGTTACGGCGATCAGGAATACAATTACTCCAGCGCGCATGACATCTCCGAGCGCAAGGCGGCGGAACGGGCGTTGCGCGAAAGCGCCGAGATGATGCACGCCATCCTCAACGCCACGACGGACATGGTGGTTCTCGTCGATCATGGGGAAAAAATTCTGGAGGCGAACCAGTCTTTCGCCGTGCGCTTCAACCGCCGCCGCCAGGATCTGGTCGGTCAATCGCTGTGGGAGGTGATGCCAGCCGATCTGCCGCCTTCGTGCCGCGCCATGCTCCAGACCGTATTCGAAGGAAGGATTCCCCTGCGCCAGGAATTCGAGTGGCGCGACGCCTCGTTCGAGGCGGCCGCCTTTCCCGCGCGGGATGCGGCGGGGAAGGTCGAGCGGGCGGCGGTGTTTCTGCGCGATTTGACGGAAAAAGTGCAGGCCGAGCGCGAGCGGAAGCAGCTCCAGGAACAGCTTCAGCAGGCGCAGAAAATGGAGTCGGTGGGCCGCCTGGCCGGCGGCGTGGCTCACGACTTCAACAATCAGCTCACCGCCATCATCGGCCACCTGGCCTTGGCGATGATGGATCTCGAACCGGGAGACCCGCTGAACGATTCATTGAGCGAGGCGCACCAGGCCGCTCAACGGGCCGCCAATCTCACGCGCCAATTGCTGGCCTTCAGCCGCAAACAGCTGATCGATCCGAAGGTGATCGATCTGAACGAGCTGATCTGCAATCTGCACAAGATGCTTGTACGGCTGATCGGCGAAGACATCGAGCTCAAAACGCTCTGCGCCGCCGCCGTCCATCCGGTTAAAGTCGATCCGGGTCAGATCGAGCAGGCGATCATCAATCTGGCCGTCAACGCCAGCGACGCCATCGCCGGCGTCGGCAAGCTGACGATCGAGACGGCGAACGTGACGCTGGACGAGACGTACTGCCAGCATCATTTGCACGTCCAGCCCGGAGAGTACGTGATGCTCGCCGTAAGCGACACCGGCTGCGGCATGGGTGCGGCGACGCGAGCGCGGATTTTCGAGCCGTTTTTCACGACGAAACCGAAAGGGAAAGGCACGGGACTCGGACTGTCGATGGTCTATGGCATCGTCAGGCAGCACGGCGGCTCGGTCGAGGTGTATTCCGAGATCGAGCAGGGAACTACGTTCAAGATCTATTTTCCGGCGGCGGACGAGCAGGCCGTCCCGCTTGTTTCGGCGATCGACAATAGAATCGCCCCCGGCGGTTCGGAAACCATTCTGCTGGTGGAAGACGAGCCGGCCGTTCGCTCCATCGCCGTGCGCACCTTGAATCGTCAAGGCTACCACGTTCTGGAAGCGTCGTCGGGTCCGGAGGCCGAACAAACGGTCGCCGGCTTCCCCGCCAGCATCCATTTGCTGCTCACCGACATCGTGATGCCGAAGATGAACGGGCGTGAACTGGCCGAGCGGCTGAGCCACAAACTGCCGACGTTGAAGGTTCTCTACACTTCCGGCTACTCGGAGAGCGTCATCGCCCACCACGGCATTCTTGAAGAGGGACTGCAATTCCTCGGCAAACCGTACACGCCGATCGCCCTGGCGCGCAAGGTGCGCGAAGTGCTCGACGCCGCCTAGGCGCGGCTTGCGACAGCGGAAAAAACAAAGCTAAGGCGCGGATCCGGCCCCATTCTCCGGACCGTTCTCGTCGAGTTCGACGTGGCGGATTTCGCGCATCGAAAATCCCAGACGCGAGAGGAAGACGAGGCCCAGCAGGGTGATCGGGAGAACTTGCGTCGCGTGGATCGCCACCGACCAGGCCAGGGCCGTCGTCGCGCCGACGCCGAAGAGCGACAGGCTTTCTTTGCAAGCGAACTGAAAGACGCCGATGTAGCCCGGGCTCGACGGGATCAGCGAGGAGAGATTCACCACGACCAGGGCGAGAAAAGCGGCGACGGGCGGCGCGGCGATGTCGAACGCCTTGAGATAAATAAGGTATACCAGCACTTCCGAGCCCCAGACGCCGAAGCTCAACAGGATGGAAAGCAGGACGTCGCCGGGATGCTTCAAGAGCGAGAGGCCGGCGACGAAACGGGTAAGGATATGCATCGCCTTGGCGGCAAGGCGTTCGGGAGCCAGCCTGAGCAGCAGCGTCGCCAGGGCCAAGGCCCGGTCGTGCTGATAGGCAAGCAGAACGAGAAGACCCAGGCCGCCGACAAACAGCGCCGCGCTGACCCAGGCCAGATAGCGCACCCACGGCCGGTCCAGGGCGGGCCCGGCGACGAACATCAGCGCCACCAAGAGCATCATGATCGTCACGCCGTCGAACAGCCGTTCGAGGATGACCGAGGCGAAAGCGGAGGAGCGGCTCATCTTCTCCCGCTTGCCGGTGACGTAGGCGCGCACGATCTCGCCCAACCGGGCCGGCAGCAGGTTGTTGGCCGTAAAGCCGATCACGATGTAAGTGAACAGACGGGGCAGGAGAATCGTTTTTTGCGTCCGCAGCATCACGCGCCAGCGGACGGTGCGGAACACGAACGACAGCAGATAAGCGGCGAGCGCCGGGAGAATGTAGGACGGATGAAGCTGGCCGATGACGGAGACGAACTCCTCGACGTCGAACTGTCGCACGGCCAGCCAGAGAAAAACCGCCGACACGAGAATGGCGAGCGCCGTTTTGATCTTCACCACGCGCCTCCGCATTAAGGTCGCCATTGTTAGCGCGGGGTGAAAAAAATGTCAAACGACGCGCCGCTTTGTCGGCGAAGAGAGGAAGCAGGAATTGGCGATCTCGAATTACAGGGAGGCCAGATCATCTTCCGAAAGGCAGACGTACTCCGTGTGTGTGCCGCATTCCGGCGAAAGCGTTCTTGCTCCAGCTTCGCGAGCCTTGGCCATGCAGGCTTCCATACGCGCGGCGTATTCTTCGGAGGAGGAAATGGGGCCTTCGGTGGGATCGTCCCAGTTCGATTGAATCGCCGCTATCAGCGCGTCCAGGTTATCGCCGACAATTATGCCGCAACCGTAATTTTCCGGGGGGGCTACTACGATAGCCTTGGTGAAAAAAGTTTCATCGGCTCCGCAACTCTGGGACAGCAGGACAGGGAACGATGTCTCGGCATTCAGCAGCGTGTCCGTCCAGTCCTCCAATTCGGCTGTCGGCGAAATCGCAACGGTCGGCCAAGGCTCGGATGCTCCATCCCCCCGGAGGATGACGTCTTCCACCGAGATCTTCCATTCGGTCCGGGAGTCGTTGATCACATGTCTGCTTTTGAACCGCACATCGCCAAGAATCCAGCAACCATCCCGCGTAGGCTGGCGCCTGCAATAGCAGACGTCCATCCCTGCTTCCTCCTGGCACCGCACGTTAAGCGACATCCACGTCCATTCGCACTGGTCCGTCGAATCTTCATCCGAAGGCGGGGTTTTATCCGAATCGGCGCAACCGGCGGCCAGGAACCCGGCAAGCGACGCCAATAAGGCTACGAGGATAAGTTTTTGTGTTTTCATGTCAGTCAATCCACGACAAGATATAATGATCTTCAACCCAACTATAGCCTAAGTCAAAACCTCGGTAGGCACAATAAGTAGTAACATATTTGTTCTGAAAATTCCAGTTACCAGCAATTCCTTGAGAATCTCGCTTGAACCGGTACCAGAAATCGTTGCAGTTGGCTGTCATCGATGGGGAGGTCGAAACTAGCCAACCGTAAGGAGAGGCTATAACATCTCTATCGCCATAATTGGCATCCGAAAGCCAACGCTGCGAGCTACTAATGTAGGAAATAACACCAAGCGCACTGATTTGCACCGCGACTTCCCACTGTTCCCAGATATTATTATCATTGAAGTTGTTGTATACCACCATGCAGGAGTCATTATTATACCCCGTATCATCACAGTTAATGGCCAAACCCAAAACGGAGCCATATTTATCAGTTGGAAATCCACGTACCGATTTATAAGCGACATAATTGGTTGACCACACTGTCGGGTCTCCTTGCGCACTTATCATGAATCGTATCTCATGTTTCCCATCCCACTCTCCGTCATATCTTTCTTCTTCCTCGTTCCAAACTGCACCTGAACTCTGCACCCATGCCAAAATCCATCTATCGCGAGATGCATTATAGGCAATTTTAGGTGTAGCCAGTGTTTTGCACCAATCATTTGCTCCCGCGCCGCACTTAGGGTAAACAGCAGTAGGTGTAGTATCTGTTAGTGAATCAAAATAGTACATCTTTATTCTACCTTGTCGCTCTTTAAGATCATTGTCTGGCCAGTCATCTCGTATAGCTATGACAAACTCATTACCATAAGCCGTAACGCTTGGTTGATTCCAGGTGTAGCTGTTTGCTATTTGAGTAGGACCTCGGGAGGGAAGAAGTTGTTCCCCGGAGGTATGATCTAGGACAGCAAAATTGACTTGCAGACTCGAAGGATGGACCCATGTGACGATCAGGTCTCCGGTCGAACTTCCATTTCGATTGCCTGTGATGGCTGGCGTCACAATAGAATACCAACTTGGATCAGTAAAAGTGAGGTGGGCAAGCCATGCAAAGTTCCCGGTGTATACCGAATCCAGCACGCCGATCCGGAAATGCGGATATTTTATAATCGGAGCTTGATATGCAGTGGAAATAATGCCGTGGCAACCATCTTCGGTGAGAGCCTCGGCAGGGATGAAAGGTCCAAATAGATCGTGGGGATAATCAGTGAGGCCGCCATCGTACATTCCTAATGTATGTCCAAATTCGTGCGTCAGGGTAGTGTAAAAGGAGACCCCGTTAAAATCATTGTAATCGTAATTACCCCAATAGTTCACTTCGGTATTCATTTTAATCATCCAGTAATGCGTCATAACCGCATTATATAACGGATCCCACGCGTATCCCGACCATGTATAGGCAAACTCCCCGCCTGGCATATATTCACAGCAAACAGTTTTGTCATCACAAGTAGAAGCGGGTGTACTGTCGATCCGCCATCTTACATTGGTCCCACAAAAATCTAAGTACGACAGCGCCATTTTCACTTGAGCTTTGGCCTGAGTTTCGCTGGTGATACCCGCTTCTCCAATACAGCTCTGCGCATTGACTTTCACTACACCAACATAATTAAAATTATAAACAGATCTATCCACCCAATTGTAACCACTTAGCAATAACGCTCCAAACAAAAGTGATGCAATGAGTATAACTTTGATTTTCATTTCTACCTCTCCTTCTTATTAGAATGCACCCTGGAAAGTGCGAAGCTTCTCGGAAAGCGATAACAGATCCGAGTACCATTGATCTCTTACTTTTTCAGAATCTGCCTCAGTAAGGCGAAACCATCGTGATTGCTCTCTTAAAAAGCCCTCTTCAGCGGACAAAACCTGTCTTTCATTGATTAATTCAATCGGTTCATCGTTAAAAAGAGCATCCATTGATGATTGGGGCACGGCAACAAAATAACTTTTGCAGAATTCTGAGAATTTTGGCACATGGGTCCGGCTTATGCCTAAGAGCTTCTCAGGCAATCTCTCTCTAACTTCTCTAGGATATTCAGCACCAAAAAACCTCACCGTGAACTGAGCGGGAAATATGTTGTAAGAGGTTATTTCACCCGAAACAGTAAGAGCAAATACTTTCCATGGTTCAGGGCTGACTACGTCTCCAAATACGTTTTTATCTTCATTTACATCCACCCATTGGTCTAAAATTTGGACTTCGAATACGACCGCATTGAAAGAATCAACGTAGTTATAAAACTCATCAAATCTTTGTTGATTAGTCGCGATGAACTGATTGCGAAATATTGCCGATTCTTCGACAAAGTCTAGAGTGATCTCATCAGCGTTTTCAGGAGAAACAATCTCAATTTCGCCATTTATCGGTCCAGAGTCATTTACAATTTCTTTTTCATCTGTTCCACCAAGCTGGATAAAAGGCGATTTGGTATTCTCTTGGCTATAAGCTGAGAATTCTAAAGAAGAAAGGATTGCAAAAATAATGATGAAGTACTTTATCCATACCTTACTTTCCATGAATTAACCTCCTGATTTAATCTGCATGGTTGTTAGAGAGTTTGGCGAAGGTCTCTGCGCCTTACGAAGCATGATTTATTCTTTCCCGGGAATGCATTGTAATGATCAAAATGCTGATTTCTATAGTACGTAAAATGGTTTTAATTGTCAAGAGAATTATAACATAATAATTTAAAAATGTTACGTCTCTGCTTCGCCGAGTACTATAATCTTGAAATGGGAGGTTGGCTCAGAAAAGCCTCGGTATGGAATGGGCGGGATTGGCGCGCGACCCCTGCCGGGTTTCGCGCGCGGCGAAGCCGGCCTCGACCCTGGCGATGATGTCGTTTTTGGCGAGCCCCCAGTCGGGCGCGAGCAGGTGCGTGCGCGGCGCATCGGCCACGAGCCGCTGCACCTTGATCCGCCACGGCAGAACTTCGAGGCAGTCCAGCAGCACCGGCAGGTAATCCTCGAAGCGCGCGAACGTTTTCACTTCGCCGCGCCACCAGGGAGCCTCCAGGGCCGCGCCGCGGTAGATTTGCAGATGGTGGACCTTCACCGCGTCGAGCGGCAGCCCGCCCAGGAAGCGGAACGTCTCGACCATCATCTCCGGCGTCTCGCCGGGCAGGCCGAGGATCGCGTGCGCCGTGACCGGCAGGCGGCGCGCCGTGGCGCGGCCGACCGCGTCGGCGAAAATTTCCGCGTCGTGGCCGCGGTTGATGCGCGCCAGCGTCTCGGCGTGCGCCGACTGCAGGCCGAATTCCAAGAACACCGGCTTGCGCCAGGTGCGCGCCATGAGCATGTCCAAGAGCGTGTCGCCGGCCATGTCGGGCCGCGTGGAGATCGTCACGCCGACGATCTTCGGGTGGTTGAACGCCTCGTCGTAGCGCTCCAAAAGCCATTTCAGGTCGCCGGCGCTGGCCGATTCGTTCTGGAAATAGGCCAGAAAGAGGTCCGTCTCGTAACGCGCGCCGACGGCCAGAATGCCGGCGTTGAGCTGGTTGGTGATCGAGCCGAGCGCGCCGATGCGATCGGCCACGATCACGCCCGGCCGGCAGTAGACGCAGCCCGGCGGATGGTCGCGGCGGTGCGGGCAGGGGATGCCGAGATCGAGCGATATTTTCGCCACGCGCCCGCCGAAACGCAGACGCAGATAGGCGTTGTAGGAGTTGAAATGGGTCGGCGCGGTCGTGGCGTTCATGGCGGGCGATCAAATGAAGCGAGGGTAGCTCGTCAACACGAGCACGTACCATTGGCCTTCGTGCTCCACGATCCGCCATACGTGCAGACGCAGAGTCTCGTCCTCGCTGAGGCCGGTGACTTCGGCGAACGGCAGCGTCTTTCCTGGCTGCGTGCCGGGCATTTCGCCCTCGGCCTCGACGGCCACGCGGGCCAGCGGCGCGAC
>QZKR01000178.1 GCA_003598065.1 Myxococcales bacterium
AGTAAGTGTGTGCCATGGCTTGCTTGCAAGCCATGTGTCTTAGTCTTTTCATGCTTTGCAAGCAAAGCATGGCACACACACACGCTTGGCATCGCCGCTCGGCCCTTAAATGTCTGGACCACGGTGCAACCGTGCTCCAGCGAGGCCGCACCGTGCTCCAGCGAGGCTACGGCTTGATCGTCGAGTTCGGCGTCTTGATATCAACCCGCCCATTGCCTATACTCAACACTCCTTTTCCGATTCCAGAAACGAAACGGAGGCGGCGCGATGTTCGATTATCTCCTCTCCAAGGAAGGGCTGCGGCTGAGGGACGAGGCGCGCGAGTTCGTCAAGACCGTCCCGCGCGAGATGATTCTGGCGATGGACCGGGACGAGATCACCTTCCCCAAGGAGTTTCTGCAGGAGGCGGGGCGGCGGAACCTGATGGGCTGTCGTTATCCCAAGCGCTGGGGCGGGCGCGATCTCACCTGGGCGGACACCTCCATGCTGATGGAGGAGATCGGCGTACTTGGCTACATCTTCGCCTGCGTCTTCGGCGTGGGCGCGGAGTTGGTCTGCGACGCCATCGTCCGGCACGGGACGGACGAGCAGAAGGAGAAATACGTCAAACCCCTCTTGGCCGGAAAAATCTTCGCGGCGGAGTGCCTGACGGAACCCCGGGGCGGCTCGGATTTCTTCGGCACGGCCACCCAGGCCGAGGATCGCGGCGGCTATTTCGTGCTCAACGGCCAGAAGCGTTTCATCGTGGGCGCCGAGGGAGCCGACTATTTCCTGGTCTACGCCCGCACGGACCCGGAGGCGAAGGACCCGCGCCAGGCGCTGACCTGCTTCATCGTCGATCGCGGCCCGGGCGTCGAAACCGCCTACCGCTACGGCCTGATGGGCTGTCGCGGCGGCGGCGCGGGGCGGGTGGTGTTTAACGACGCGAAAGTCCCCAGGGAAAACATCGTCGGCCGCCCGAACGGGGCCTTCGACGTGTTCAACACGATGATGATCCCCGAGCGGCTCGGCACGGCGGCCATGACCATCGGCGCGGCGCGCCCGGCGCTGGAAGTGGCGACGCGCTACACCACCCGGCGCAAGGCCTTCGGGCGCGTCATCAACGAGTTCGAGGGCGTGAGCTTCCAGATCGCCCAGGCGGCGATGCTGCTGGACGCCGCGCGCTCGCTGGTCTACACGACCGCGCGCGGCGTGGACGCGGGGATCGCTACCGCCAGGGTGCGGCGCATGGTCTCCGAGACGAAGAAGTTCGTCACCGAGTCGTGCCAGCAGGCCGTGCATCACGCCATGCAGGTGATGGGCGGCATCGGCTATACGAACGTCTACCCCATCGAGCGCATCTATCGCGACCTGCGGCTGGCCTCCATCTGGACGGGCACGAACGAGGTGATGGCCATGATCACGGCGCACGAATGGTATCGCGAGCGCGCCAAGGAAGAGGCTGAGGGCATGGTGCGCGATTCGGAGAACGATGCGGCCGAAGCGGAGGCTCTGGAAGAGAAAGTGTACGAGTAGTGTAGGACGGGTAACTTGTTACCCATCAACTTCAAGAGTTGGAGCAGGTCTCCAGACTTGCTCCTAAACGTTTTGGACCAGGCGTGGACGCCTGCTCCAACAAGGAGAGAACCAGCATGTCCCCGCCGTCAAGCAGGCGATCCAGAATGGCGGTTGCACGTTCGTTGTGGGGGTGCCCGTAGATAAGATGAGAAACCAAAATGTTCGAGTCGATAAAAACTTTCATTCGCCAGCTTCTTCGTAAATCGATTCGCGGCTCGGAAGGGGATCGAGCACTCGTCCGACGCGAGCCGCACCAGCCAGCGCCCGAATGCGCTCTCCTCGTTTCATAGGCGAATTACTTTTTTCGCCAAGCAGTTCTTCCAGCGCTCCTTCAATAACCTCAATTCGCCTTGCGGCAGACGTTTCATCGCATCGACGATCTGTTCGGCGGTCATCATGGCGTCACCTCTTTTCCACAACCCAAATGGCGTTTGAGACGGACCGTAGGACTCGCTGCGCCACGCCACCCTTCTCCCAGAGTACCATCGGGGGCCAGGAGTATCAACGAGAAAATCCGACTCAGCGACTCGGCGGGCCTTGCGGCCGCGAAAAAATCCGGCCGCCCTTTCGGGCGGCCGGCGCATGAATCGGGACAGGCGCCGCCGGTTTTACCAGGACGGCAGGATGTTGAGTTCCTCGCCCAGGGAGAAAATGCCGCAGGCGTCGGAGAAGCTGCCGGTGCATAGCCCCAGGTTCGACGGATTGAGCGAGCCCACCGGTTCGCCCATCGCCTTGACGTCGGTTCCGTCCATCGTCAGCCGGATCGGGTCGGTCTTGGAGCCGTTGCTCTTCTTCATCCGCAGAAACGCCTTCGGATCGGTGACCAGCGAGGTGAGGTCCTCCGGCTGGTAGATGTCGAAGCCGAAGTCGCCGAAGGGAATGTCGAACGTGGACCACGAGCCGTCCGGCAGGTCGTCCTCCTGCACGCGGCGGTTGTCGGCGTATGGGAACTCGATGTAAATCTGGTTTTCCTCGGTGCTGAAGCGCAGCGAGCAGATGTAGTCGTAGCCGCCCGAGCAGACGTAGAGTTCCTCGCCCGCGATCTTGCCCACGCGGTCGCCGTCGTAGACGAGCACGCCGGTTTTCTTCGGGTCTTTCGTCAGCTCGACGGGGTTGGTGAAGCTCGATTTCTCGCGCAGAGTGGCGCGCACGAACACCGCATCGCCGTCCTCGGCGTATTCGGCGCGGTAATACGACTCGCCGGGCCCGAAGAGCTTCGCCGCTTTCCAGTTCAAGTCCTCCTCCGGGTCGGGCTCGGGAAGAATGTCGATCTCGTCCTCCACCTCGTCGTCGGTCTTGTCGGTGTTGGCGTCGTCGTTCTCCTCCGATTCGTCGGGAACGTCGGGGGTCGTCTCGTCCTCCGCCTCGTCGTTGTTGGGCAGTTCCTCCGCCTCCCGCAGATCCTCGCGCAACAGCACCTCCATCGCCATCGGGTGCGTGAGCTGATAGCCGAAGGTCCACTTCTTCACCCATTCCAGCGTCATGCAGGAGAAGCCGTTGACGCCCCAGCCGGTCCCCCAGGAATTCTTGATGACGAAGCACATCCCGCCCTCGTCGGCCATGCCGGACAGCTTCTTGTAGCCGACGATCAGATAGGCGTGGCCGGCGGCGTGGGAGGTGGAGCCGCTGTAGTTGGAATCGGCGAGCGTAATCAGGCCGCTGTTCTGCTCCCAGTTGCCGGAGAGCGGGCTGGCGAAGGGCACCGGCAGCTTGGTTTCGTGCAGGGCGTCTACGATCTCCTTCGGGCCGGTCACGTATTCCAGCCGCTTGACCTGCACCGCGCCGGTCGCGCAGGAGTCAAGCTGCGGCGTCTGGACGTCGTTCCGGCCGGCTCTGGAGTTGTACGGACAGTCCGTCTCCAGCGGGATGTCCGGACCGGAGGCGTCGATGCTTTCCTCCATGCCCGTGCCGTACCACGAGCCTTCCTCGTCCAGCCCGCAGCCGCTGCTCTGGCATTCCGGCTTGCTCAGGTAATAGAAGCGCTGCTCGGAAAGGTCGAGCGTCGAGAGGTTGGAATACTGTTTCAAGGCCGCGTACTCGATGTGGCCCGTGCCGGTGAAGGCGGCGCAGGTGCCGCGATAGCCTTGATTGCGCACGGGAATGGCGTCGAGGTTATCGACGTAGAATTCGTCTTCCAGATCGGCGAGGTTGATGTTCTCCGATTCGCGCGCCCGCCGCTTCGCCTCGGGGCTGTTGTCGGCGAAGGCCGAGAAATCGAGCCGCTCGAAGTCGCCGGGCTTGAGGTTCTTGCGTGGCTTGGTCGTCTTGCGCAGAATCTCCATGACGTTTTCCGACGGCTCGACGCGTTCCTTCGCCATCTTCGGCAACAGGCCGCCCGCCTGGGCGCGCTTTCTCGCCGCATAATCCTCGACCGCCCAGTCCATGACCTCGCGGATCGATTGCACGTCCGTTTTCGGCGCGGCGCTGCGGTCCTTGCGGATGTAATCGAACGCCGATTCACCGGTAAGCTGCGCTTCCGACGATCCGGAGGAGCAGTTGAACTGCCAGAAGGCGACCCACAGCAGAATCCCCGACAAGAGCAGGATGCGTTTCATCGTTCGTCCTTTCCTCTAGCCCTTTCGATTTTATGGAGGGCGTCTTCCGCCCCGGAATTGTGCCTTTTCCCTGCCGCTACGGCTGTCTGGGTATTGTAGCGGCCGATGCGGAAAAGACAACCGGGAAAACTTCGCCGCCGCGCTGCCGGGTCAAGACGGGGATTCTTAAAATTTGAGGTTTTTTACACGCGTGTTATAATCGTCGCGCATGAAAGAAGCGATGCTGTACACCGCCACGGGGGGCGGGACCGTCCGATGCGGACTCTGCGCCCACCGGTGCGCCATCAAGGACGGCGGGCACGGCGTCTGCGGCGTGCGGGTGAATCAAGGCGGCGTCCTCTACACGGCCAATTACGACAAAGTTGTCGCCACGCACGTCGATCCCATCGAGAAGAAACCGCTCTTCCACTACAAGCCCGGCAGCCTGTCCTATTCGATCGCCACGGCCGGCTGCAATTTCCGCTGCACCTTCTGCCAGAACTACCACATCTCGCAATGGACGCACGATCACGGCTACGACCTGCCCGGCGAGTCCGTGCCGCCGGAGGAGATCGTCCGCCAGGCGCGTTCCGCCGGCTGCGAGACGATCGCCTTCACCTACACCGAGCCGACGATTTTCGCCGAACTGGCCTACGACACGGCGAAGCTGGCCGCGCCGCACGGCATCGACGGCGTATTCGTCTCCAACGGCTACATGACGGCGGAGATGGTCGATGTCTTCGGGCCGCTGATCAAGGCCGCCAACATCGACTTGAAGGCGTTTCGCGAGGCGAGCTATCGGGAGACGGCCGGCGCTAAGTTGCAGCCGGTGCTCGACAGCATCCGCTATCTGCGCGAGAAAGGCGTTTGGGTTGAAGTGACGACGCTCGTCATTCCCGGCTTCAACGACGAGGACGCCGAACTGAAGGAAATGGCGGAGTTCCTCGCCGCCGTCGATGCGGGGATGCCGTGGCATCTCTCCGCCTTCCACCCCACCTACCATATGCTCGACCGCACCCCGACAGGGCTGCGCACGCTGCACCGCGCCCACGACATCGGCCGCGCCGCCGGGCTGAAGTACGTTTATTGCGGCAACGTGCCCGGCAACCCTTATGAATCGACGCTTTGCCCCTCGTGCAGCGCCAGCCTCATCGAGCGGGAAGGCTACCGCGTCCGCATGCGCGGCCTCTCGCGCGGCCATTGCGCCGCCTGCGGCGAGGCGATACCGGGAGTATTCGGCTGAAAAAAAAATCTGCTCCAACGCCGCAAAATGCCGAATTTAAGGGGCGCCCGAGTTGAAGCAGGGGCGGAGGTGTCCGGTCGGGGTAATTTCTACTCCAACATCTTCTATTCCCTGGCGCCGCCCCTCAAGCTTGCGGAAATTCTCTGTCTTTCCGGAGGAGAAGTGAGTAAACTAAGTATATTTACTCAAAAGGCGCTTGCAGAGGAGATCGAGATGAAGATGCTCTCCGTGGTGGTCTTTCTTTTTCTGGCCCAGTTCGCCCTCGCTTCCTGCGAGGAGAGAATGGATATCACAAGGCTCAAACCCGAAGGCGAAGCCTGCCAGGTGGATGACGAATGTCAGACTGGCTTGTGGTGCGTGAACGAAGTTTGCGGCGAAAGAAACGACATTGAATGGAACCAGTCGGACGGGGACGACGCCGAGACTGATGGGGACGGGGCGGTTGACGGCGACGGGGCGGTTGACGGCGACGAGGAAGCTACGGATGGAGATGTTCCGGATTCGGGAATTACCTCCATCTCGGCGGGAGATTCTCATACCTGCGCGGTGGTCGATGGCATAGCGAAGTGCTGGGGAAGCAATGCCAACGGACAACTGGGCGATGGAACGATGGCCAATCGGGCTGCCCCTGGCGATGTGATTGAGTTGTCCCACTCGGTAAAAGCCGTTTCGAGCGACGGAGGCACTACCGGCGCCCTTTTAATGTCTGGCGTCGTCAAATGGTGGGGAGCCTATTCTCAAGGAAATCCCGCGGATCCTATGTATGGGGAACGTAAGGATAGCTCGGTTCCTTTGGAGGTCATAGGGGGATTTGGCGAGCTTATTACAACCTTTTCGATGGGTTCTCACCACTACTGCTCCGTGCTTAGAGACGGGTCGGCCATGTGTTGGGGATTCAATGATTTTGGCCAGATCGGCAATGGGGCCTATACGGCCTTCTGGGTGCCCGCGAAAGTGAGCGATCTTGGAGATGACGAGGTGAAGTCGATTTCCGCGGGGAAATCCGTGGTCGGAGCGCGCTACGATATGAAAGGGGCCCATACGTGCGCCGTGCTGGAAAACGGTGAAATGAAATGCTGGGGCTGGAATCAGTATGGGCAACTTGGCGATGGAACGACGGAACCACGCGGCACCCCCGTTCCCGTGGTGGGTTTGGCGGGCAAGGCAAGCTCCGTGTCCGTGGGACCGAATTATACGTGCGCCGTCCTCGATACCGGAGGGTGCCAGTGTTGGGGAAACGGCTATCAAGGCCAGCTTGGAGACGGCTCCGAAACATTGATGCAGCTTACGCCCGTTTATCCGGAAGGATTGACTGAAGGCGTCGCCGCGGTTTCGGCAGGCGACCGCTTTGCGTGCGCCGTGCTCGGCGACGGCGGCGTCAAATGCTGGGGAGCGAACGAGAGCGGCCAGCTTGGCAATGATACGACCGAAAGCTCTCTTGTCCCGGTTGATGTGGTCGGCTTGTCCAGCGGCGTCAAGGTCGTCAGCGTTGGCGGAGCTCATGCCTGCGCCCTGCTGGAAAACGGCGTGATGAAATGCTGGGGAGCCAACAATTACGGCCAGCTAGGCGACGGAACGCAGGAAGAGCGCCATACGCCGGTGGACGTGGTTTTTTAAGGCTTGAGCCGGTAGGTAGGGGTAATTCTTACCCCTGGTGTTGGAGCAGGTTTTCCAACCTGCTCCAAACATTTTCTTCTCTCCGGAAAACGGAAAACGTGCGGAGCAGGTTACAAACCTGCTCTTGCCCTTGATCTTACTGAATGATGGGCAAAACAATTGCCCATCCTACGCCTTTTGCATAGACTCCCCTTGCGGCATATGTTATTCACCTGAGCCAATCGATTTCAGAGCGAGGGGAGAGATTCATCATGAAACGCAGGTTCTTCCTGATTTTGGCGGCCGGCCTCGCTTTGCTGCTGGCGGCCTGCTCGACCGAAACGGACAACACGGCGGCGACCGACGGCGACGAAGAGGTCTCCGGCGATGCCGATGAAAACGACGCCGCCGAAGCGGACGCCGACACGGACGACGACGCCGCCGAAGCGCCGCCGTTTCACGTTCGGGGCAGCGTCGAGCAGATCCACATCTGGGGGGCTCCTCCCGAAACGGCAATGGAACTTGTTGGCCTCTCGGGGAGCGTGGAGCAATCCGCCACGACGGACTACCAGGGCAGCCTGATCTTCCGCAACCGCGCGCCCGGCGAAGGCTACGCCGTGCGTCTGGCCGGCGATCCGGACGTCGCCGTTAACGACGTGACCGTCATGTCGGTCGAAGGCAGCCTACCCGACGAGGAATTCTACGCCAGCCAGCGGCTCGAACCCGGCTACGGCTATCTGACCACGCGCGACGGGACCACGCTGTCGATCTTCGTTTCGCTGCCGGGCCCGGTCGAGGAAGGACCCTATCCCACGCTGATCAATTATTCGGGCTACAGCCCCTCGGCTCCCGGCGAATCGCTGGGCGGCGCGGCCGAGCTGTTCTGCGGCGAGTTCCCCGTCCTTTGCGACGCCCCGCACCATCCCGAAGGGATCATCGGCGGGATCATGGGCTTCGCCACGGCCGGGGTGAACATCCGCGGCACCGGCTGCTCCGGCGGGGCCTACGATTATTTCGAGCCGCTGCAACTTTTGGACGGCTACGACGTGATCGAGGTCGTCGCGCGCCAGGAGTGGGTGAAGCACCACAAGGTGGGGATGGTCGGCCTCTCCTATCCCGGCATCTCCCAACTGTTCGTGGCCTCCACCCGGCCGCCCTCCTTGGCCGCCATCGCGCCGATGTCGGTGATCGCCGACACCTATACCTCCACGCTTCTGCCCGGCGGCATTTACAACACCGGCTTCGCCTTGCAGTGGATCGAGAACGTCTTGGAAAAGGCCCAGCCCTACGCCCACCAGTGGATCACCGACCGCGTGGATGGCGGCGATACGATCTGCGAGGAGAACCAGCTGCTCCACAGCCAGCAACTCGACGCCATCGCCAAGGCGCTGGAGAATCCCTTCTACTCCGACGAGATCGGGGGGCCCGTCAATCCCACCACCTTCGTGGACAAAATCGAGGTTCCCGTCTTTCTCGCCGGCCAGTGTCAGGACGAGCAGACCGGCCCGCACTTCGCGGCGCTGTTCGATAAGTTCGTCAACGCCCCGCTCGTCCGCTTCACGATGACCAACGGCGTCCATGCCGACGGCTACGCGCCGCAGATCCTCGGCGAATGGCTCACCTTCCTCTCGCTCACCGTCAACCGGGAGCTTCCCTCCATCCCCTCGAACGCCGCCGCCCTGACGGGCATGTTCATGGAGATCATCTACGACGAGCCGAACCTCGACATGCCTCCGCTCCGTTATGACGTCTACGCGGATTACGAGACGGCGATGCAAGACTACGAGGCCGAGAATCCGGTCCGGGTGATTTTCGAATCGGGCGCGGCGCCGGATCTGTCCCCCGGCGCGCCGCAGGGTATTTTCGAGGCGCGTTTCCGCGAATGGCCGATCCCGGAGACGACGCCCTTGCGGCTCTACTTCCAGCCGGACGGCAGCCTGGCCGAGCAAGCGCCGCCGGCGGACGGCGGGGCCGGCGCCTTCGAGCCCGACCCCGAGGCGGGCGACCGCGTGACGCTCCAGAGCGGCAGCGTCGATGCGCTCCAGCCCGACTACATCTACCGCCAGCTCGCGCCCAGCAAGGCGCTCAGCTTCATCGGCGCGCCGCTGGAGGACAATCTCGCCATGGTCGGGTCCGGTTCGGTGGATCTATGGCTGAAATCGAGCGCCGAGGATGCGGACCTGGAGGTCAATCTGACCGAGGTGCGCCCCGACGGGATGGAGTCCTACGTGCAGAGCGGCTGGCTGCGCGCCAGTCGCCGGACGCTGAAAGAGGAAAGCACGGAGCTTCGGCCCGTATCGTCGCACTACGAGAACGACGCCCATCCGCTCGATCCGGAGGCCTGGAATCTGGTGCGCGTGGAGCTGATGCCGTTCGCGCACGTCTTTAGGGCCGGCTCGCGCATCCGCATTTCGGTGGATACCCCCGGCGACAGCCGGGCCTGGTGGCGCTTCAAGCTGCTAGAATTCGAGACGCCGCCGACGCACAGCGTCGCCCACAACGCGGACTTTCCCTCCCGCATCGTGCTGCCCGGCGTGCCGGGAATCGAGGTTATGGGCGAGCGGGCCGACTGCCACGCGCTGCGCGGCCAGCCCTGCCGCGACTACGAGCCGTTCGAAAACCAGCCCGCGCGTTGAGCCGCAGGGCGGCGCGGGCGGAGGGACTCGCCACGAACGGTTTTCCCGTGTTGGAGCAGGAAGGAAAACGCGTTGGAGCAGGTTGGAAAACCTGCTCCAACGCAAGAAGAGAACTCTGTAACAGGACGCTAGGGCTGTTGTCCCGGAACCGGCTCGGGCGCCGGCGCCGCCGGCGGCGGCGCGTCCGGGTCCTGACGAAGAATGACGTGGAAGCCGTAAGGCGACTCGACGGGTTCGCCGATCTCGCCGATCTTCAGCTTTTCGATCGCCTCGTCGAACACCGGAACCATCGAGCCTTTCATCCAGGCGCCGAGATAGCCGCCGTTCTGGGAGGCGGAAGGCTCCTCGCTGTGCTGCCGGGCGAGAGCGGCGAACGTGGACGGATCGGCGACCGCCTTGGCGCGCAGATCCTTGGCCAACGCGAGCGCTTCCTCCTTGGTGCGCGTGATGGTTTCCGGCGCGCGCGTCGCGCCCTTATACTGGATCAGGATGTGGCTGCCCGCGAATTTCGGCGGCAGTTCGATGCGCCGGAGGACGAAATAACCGAACGGCGTTTCGATGGGGTCGGAGACGTCGCCGACCTTCATGCCGAGAACGGCGGCATCGACTTCCTTCGGCATGTGGCCCGTACCGGTCGTCCACGCCGGCAGGTTGCGGCCGGGATCGTCGGAGTAGGCCTTCGCCACCTCGCCGAACGTATCGGGGGCCGCTTTCGCTTTGTCGGCGGCTTCCTTGGCGCGGGCCTGGGCTTCCTCTTTCGTGCGCGTCACGCCTTCCTGCGGCCGGATCGTGTCCTTGTGCATCACGATGATGTGCTCGGCCATCACTTCTTCCGTGGGCGTGGGGGTGTTGCGGCGGATGATATGGAAGCCGAATTGCGTCTCCACCGGCGTCGGGGAAACCGCGCCGATTTCCATTTTTTCCAGGGCGGCCTGGAATTCGGGAATCATCATGCCGCTCATCCAGGTTCCCAGGTCGCCGCCCTGCGGGGCGGAGGGGCAGTCGGATTTCTGCTTGGCCACGTCCGGCAGCGTGGCGGGAGCTTTGGAAACCTGCGCCGCGAGTTCGTCGGCGAGTTTTTTCGCCTCTTCCTTCGTCCGGGTGACGCTCGGATTGGCGCGCATCGCGCCCTGGTAGGCGATGAGGATGTGCGAGCCGGCGAAAGTCTTCGGCTTGGCGTCTTCGTCGAAAGCCACTTCCTCGGTCTTGCCCTGCTGGGCGGGCTGGTCGGCCGGCTGGGCCTGAGCGTCGGGTTTCGTCTCCGGCGCGGCCGTCTCCTTCTTGTCGCAGCCTCCCACGAACGCGAGCAGCAGCACCATCAACAGGCCGATCCCCACACTCCACCGCACCCGATTCATCACGTCCTCCTCGGTATTGGAATAACTAAAAATCGTGGAACCCCGCTTTCAGCGGCACCATAATCCAACCCCGATCGAAACACAATGAAAAACAGGGCATCGAAAGCAAGCTTCGGGGGCGGCTTCGCGAAGCGCGCCCGTCCGCTTGAATAATCTTTCGAACTCATTATAGTGGGCGGAACATGGTTTGTCCGGCTCTCGGGGCGGACGGGCATTTAAAGTGCCTAACAGAATGAAACTCTCCCCTTTGTCACCCCCGCGAAAGCGGGGGCCCAGTCCGGAAAGATCTGGATTCCCGCTGGCGCGGGAATGACAATTTCTGGGCATGATGTCATTTTGTTAGAGCCTCTTAGATATTCTTCGGAGGCACTCGTGATCCCGACCGAACGTCACCTGCCTTATTATGTCCCGAAGACGGAAGTCGAACGACGGCTGGCGGAGCTTCAGGCGAGTCTCGCCCGGCAGGACGTCGCCGCCGCCTGGATCGACGGCATCGCCGATCTTTTCTACTACGCCGGCTCGGCGCAGAGCGCCACGCTGCTGGTCCCCGCCCAGGGCCGGCCGCGCTACGTCGTGCGGATGAGCATCGAGCGGGCCCGGGCCGAATCGCCGCTCGCCGTCGAACCCTTCGCCGGCGGCCGCGCCCTCTTCGCCGCCGCCGCCGAACTCATCGGCGCGTCGGGCCGGCTGGGAGCGGCATTCGAGATCACCCCGGCGTCGCTGTATGCGAAACTCGTCGAGTGCTTCGGCGCGTCCCGCGTCGCGGACGTCGGCCCCGCCATCCGCCGGCGACGGGCGGTGAAGTCGGCGTGGGAGATCGAGCAGATCCACCGCGCCGCCGAGCAGGCGACGCGCATCTTCGCCCGCATGCCGACGATGGCGCGGCAGTACGAGACCGAATTGGAGCTGTCGGCGGCGATTGAATTCGAGTTGCGCAAAATGGGCCATCCGGGGCCGATCCGTTTGCGCCGCATCGGCCAGGAACTGGCGATGATCGTCGTCGTCGCCGGCGACTCGGCGCTCTACCCGACGAATTTCGACGGCCCGGTGGGCGGCGAGGGCCCCTCTCCCGCCGCCGCCTCGGGGGCCGGCTGGAAACCGATGAAGGACGGCGAAACGCTGATGGCCGACATGGTCACGGCGCACAACGGCTACCACGCCGACGACGCCCGGACCTGGTTCTTGGGCCGCGAGATCCCCGCCGCCGTGCGACAGGCGCACGCCTTCTGCACGGACATGCTCGCCGTTCTGGAAAGCCATCTGAAGCCCGGCGTCGCCGCCGGCGAAGTGCATCGGCTGACGACGGAATGGGTCGCCCGCCAAAGCGCGCCGTCCGGCTTGATGGGTTTCGGCGAGAATCAGGTGAAGTTTTTCGGCCATGGCGTGGGGCTGGAGTTGGACGGGCTGCCGGTGATCGCCGCGAAGCAGGAATTCATTCTTGAGCCCGGCAACGTCATCGCCGTCGAACCGAAGGCGTTTCTCCCCGGCGTCGGTGCGGTGGGCGTGGAAAACACTTACGTCATCACGCCCGCCGGCTGCGAAAGCCTCTGCCCGACGCCGCTGGAGATCAGCGCGATCTAAAACGAAGACGGGCGGATTCCGCGTGTTGGAGCAGGCGTCCACGCCTGGTCCTAAACGTTTCGGAGCAGGTCTGGAGACCTGCTCCATCCCTGGTGCGCTTTCGGTTCATGGAAAGGCCCCTTGTTCCGTTCGCTTATGTTTGGTAGTCGCCACCCTTTACCGTTAACATCCAAATTCTGGCAATGCGTGATCGCATCACTCCAAATCATCTCCCCACCTGTCGGTGTCTCCTGCCATTTGAGACCCGTGATCGTATCCGTGCAAATGCCGTCGGCACACAAAAAAGTGGGTTCGGACTCTTCAAGTTCCGATTCAGGTTCAGGGTCTCCATCCGAGATGTCGAATTCAGATTCCTCGTCGCCATCCGGAGGGATCGTGTTGTCTCTCATACAGCGCAGGTTCAGGCCGTTGTCCTTGCCCCCGTTGTCCACTTCCGCGTTGCCGAAATCCACGGCCCAGGCGTAGGCGTCATCGTCTTCCAGCGACGACGAGGACCAGGTGTAGGCGCAATTGCCGTTCAGCAGCGCCGGCCAATAGCAGCCGTTCGGGGCTTCCTGGTCGGGGCAGGCGGCGGGATTGCAGGCGGATGCGCTGCGGCAACTGCTGGAAAGGCAGGCGTCGCCCGAATCCACGCCGCAAGGCGTGCAGGCGTCCACAATCCCGCAGGTCCCGCCGGTTTCGATCGGCGCGCAGTCGCGGACCAGCGTGCGCAGTTCGCTGAGGTTGGGCAGACGCCAGCCTTCGCCCCCAAGGTTCAGCCGTTGGCAGTAATCGACCGCGTCGTCCCAGAGCATCGCCACATCCGAGGGGTCCTGCTGCCACTCGAAGCCCGTGGCCGGGTCGGTGCAAATACCTGCCTCGCAGGCAAAGCCATCGCCGTCGGTCTGGTCGCCGTCGGTGGGATCCGCGTCATTTTCGGGCGGATCGCCGTCCGCCGGGTCGTCGTCGGCCTCGCCATCGCCGTCTTCCTCCGGCGAATCGCCCTCAAACTCGTCGCCGTCAAGTGCGCTGTCGAATTCCTCGTCGTCGCCATCCACCGGGGTTTCGTCGGGGTCAAGATCCCCGTCCTCGCCAACCGAAACGCACACGCCTTCCAGGCAGGTTAAACCCTCGTCGCACTCGCCGTTCGTGAAGCAGGGCTTGCCCTCGCCGCCGCGTTCCGTCAGCGTCCAGCCGCCGCATCCGGTAAGACCCCAAATCACCAAGGCTGCAAGACCAAGCATTCGTTGCATGGCAGTCTCTCTCATTACCATGTCACCATAATCTGCACGGCCGCTCCTCCGGGGGCGGGGGACAACCCGCCTGCCGCCTTGGGCGTGTCGGCTTGCGCATCATCATTGTCATGCATGGCATCGACGATCCACAGCACGATCCCCGTCGCCATCGCCGCCCCGCCTATCGCGTAGCTTGCGGCGGACACACCCTTCCAGGCCGCGTGTCTGTCCTTGGCGTCCTTGTCGCCGCCCTCGTAGTCGCTCAGCGCTTCGTTCATTTGCCACTGGGCGATGCCGCCGAAGGCGACGAGCGCCAGACCCGGGAAGAAAGTCCCAAAGGCCGCCTTGCCGAGCGTGCTCATGGCCGGTTTTGCTTCGGGCGGCTCCGGGGCGGGTTCCGGCATGGGTTGGGGAGCAGGCGGAGCGGGAGGCGGCGGCTCCGCTGCTATCTTGCCGAACAGCTCGGCCACGGCCGAGGGAATGGCCTCGATCAGCGCATTCATGTCGCCCCGGATCTGCCGGGAGACGCGCGCCTCCGCCTGCGCGGTGCGGACGTTGATGCGCCGCAGGTTCAGAATCCAGTAATCGCCCAGCCGGCCCAGGTCGCCCGAAACCACTTCCGGCACGCCCAACGCCGATCCGATCTCGGCGATGCACGAGGCGCCGTCCACTCCGCAGCGCTGCTTTTTCTCTTCGCCGGCCAGGATGGTGTTGATGTCGGCGTCGGAAACGGCCGAACGGCCGGAATTTTTCTCCACCTCGGCGGTGACGAAGCCGGAAATGGAGTCGATGTCTTTATCGCTAACCCCTGTCTTGGCTTCCATCCGCCAGACCACGATCCCCTCGGCGGCTTGGACGCTTGGAGCCAGAAGAAGAGCGAGCACTACGGCACAGATTGTGCGTTTCCCCATGTACAGGCCTCCCGCCCCTCGGCAAGATGCTTTTCCCTGGATCGCGAAAAGAAATTTACCAGTTCACAGTGCGGTCAAACCCCATTGTACTCCCGACGCCGCGCATCCGGCAACCTTCGCTTGTAACCCGATATGGAGAACGGTTGCGCCGTGGTCCGTACGCCTAAAAAAAATGGAGCGCCGTGCGACGGTGCTCCATCAATGCGGGCGGATTCCGCTATGCTTCATCCGCCCCTACCGATCGCCGGCGATTTTCACATGTCGCCGTAGGGGCGCGTGGAAGGGTGTTGCCCCGGAACCCGCCCGTCATCAGCGATGGAGCAGGTTTTCCAACCTGCTCCAAGCAGGCCACTTGCTTATTCGTGGACAGCGGCGGGCCGCGCTGCGCTTGGCATCGCCGCTACGAAGGGAACTCGCCTCCATCAGCTCCAGCCTTGCTCCAGCGCCCGCCGGGCGTTGCCGAAGAAGATCGCCTCGATCTCCGCTTCGGAGAAATACATGCGCATACGGTCGCTGATGCGGCCGATCTGCGCCGGCGTGGGGCAGTCCTTGAACGGATAGGTCAAGCCGTCGAAATCCGTCCCGAGACCGATGCAAGCCACGTCGCCGGTCAGCTCGCGGATGTAGAGCATGGTGTCCACCAGATCGTCGATGCCCTTGCCGTCGTCGTTGTCCCGGTGCTCCGGCGCGACCAGCCAGCGGCGCGTCAGAATCAGGCCGATGATCCCGCCCAGTTCGTGGACGCGGCGGATCTCCTCGTCGGAGACGTTGTATTCGTGGTCGAAGAAGCGCCGCGCGCCGACGTGGGACAGAACCGGCGGACGCTTGTACTCGGCGCAGAGGTCGTACACCTTCCAGCGGGCGTGCTCCTGCGTGTGGCTCAGATCCAGGAGAATGCCCATCTCCAGCAGCTTGCGGGAGAAGCGCTCGGATAGCTTGCCGGGGTCGCCCCATTGCCATTCGGCGGCCTGCATCTTCGCCAAGGTCGAGGCGCGCGTCCGCGTCGGCACGCCGTCCACGTCCTTCAGGACCCACTCCGTGCCTTCCAATTGCGGGAAAAACATGTTCTCCCAGAAATGGGCCGGCGTAATCAGGCAGACGCCGCGGCTTTTCAAATAGGCGAGCTTCTCCTCCGTCTGATTCCAGAACTCGTCGAGCGTCTGGCCCGGCTCCAGCCCGTAGCCGAAGCAGTGCGAGCCCTCCACCGAATGAATCAGGCCGATCTCGTTCTTTTCCAGCTCGGCGATGTCGGCAAAACGGTAGACCATCTTCAGCCGTTTGGCGCGGCGCGGCAGCCAGCGGTTGGTGTTGGCCACCGCCTCCTCCAACAGGTCCATCTGCTCGATCAGCGTCCGCCAAGGATCGGCGTTGCGCAGCTTGTTGTAGAAGCGCGGCGCGAAGGCCCAGGAGATCGCCCGCGACAGGGGGGACAGCCCCTGACGGACGAAGCCCTGCTCGATCACGTAGTGCGAGACGATCATCACCTTTTCCGGGCTGCGCGCCAGGTTGAGGTACTGGGTCTGGAAGGACAGCGGGTTCCAGAAGGTCCCGGTGTAGACCAGGGCGTGGAAGCTGCGGCGCAGGTAGGGCAGATAGTACATTTTCAGCGAGGGGTGAATGTGGAGGTCGAGCAGCGGCATCATGATACAACCTCGTGGAAAGGGTTCGGTCCTCCTTGCGGCGTTCAATGCACCGCGTCAAACCGCCGCAGCTTAGCAGGCTGAAGCACGGACGGCAATGGAAAAGAGAAGCGTGTCGATAGCCGCGTAGGATGGGTGGCCTGCGTGAAGGTGTGGCATGCTTGGAGCTTGCGACAAGCATGTTTTCCCGGCGCATGCCTGTCGCTTCGCTCCAGGCATGGCACACCGCTTGGCATCGCCGCTACTCGGCTGAGTGGCCTGCGTGAAGGTGTGGCATGCTTGGAGCTCGCGACAAGCATGTTTTCACGGCGCATGCCTGTCGCTTCGCTCCAGGCATGGCACACCGCTTGGCATCGCCGCTGCCCGAAAAAATCCGTGGAGCAGGTTGGAAAACCTGCTCCAGCGTCAGAATGACGAACGAGGCGCGATTTACTCGTACATCCCCACGTAGATCGCGTTGGAGTAGACCCAGATTTTCTCGCCGAGATACGTTTCCGCTTCCGTGCCCAGCCATTGCGTGAGGTGGAGCGGGTTGATTCGCGCCTCGGCGCGGTAGACGCCCGGCCCGACCTCGACGTCCAGATCGTCGCCGCCGGTCGCGATCTCGTCCCACGCGCCGTCGTTCGCCTTCAAGACGCGGACGTGGATCTCCGGCTGCGGGCCCGTGGGATCGACCTTGTAGACCTCCGGCTTGCTCACGTGCAGCATGACGTTTGCGCCGGCGGGGATGAGGTCGCCCATCTCGAAGGTCTCGTCGCCGCGCGTGGCGTGGAAGTCGAAGCCGACGGGATAGCCCAGGTACTCGAACGCGCCGTACATGCGGCCCTTCTTGATCGTGTCTTTTAAGATGGCGTCGTCGATCGGCCCCGGCGCGACGAGCAGGTGATTGGAGAACCAGTGCATCATGCGGCGGAAGGAGTCGATGCGCTCCACGTCGGGGCTCGGGCTCTTGAAGACGTTGCGGTGGGCGTCGGTGGCCAGCACCGCCGGGATGGGCCGCTGCATGACCACCTTCGACCAGCGGTAGAGGTCCTTCTCGCTTTCCCAGAAAATGCCGATCGGCAGCAATTCCATGACCGGCAGCTTTTCCGGTTCGCTTTCGAGCATCAGCACCATTTTCATCGCCCCGCCCAGGTTGTCCATCATGTTCTGGTGCAGGTTGTACATCTCGATGCCGTCCACGCCTAAACCCAGGATTTCCTCCACGTCCCAGCCCTCGGTGTGCTGGAGGAACACCAGCGCGCCGGCCTCGCGGAACATTTCCACCATCTCCACGCTGGCTATGCCGTAGTTGTTGCTGCGCTCGGCGGGCGTGTCGCCGACGTGACGCTCCAGTCCGATGGGCATCATCTCCGATTCCGTGCCGGCGGCGACGATCACCTCGCGGCCATCGGCGCATTTCACGCGATTGGCCACGGGCATGGCGTTGCGTTCGATCAGCGTGTCGCCGTCCTTGTAGAGCAGCACCTCGGGAAATTCGTAGTCGGCGAAGGAGCCGCGATGGTCGGAGAGGAAAACGAAATCCTGGGCGGTCTGGCACATCCCGGCCCGGCAGTCCTCGAAGCACTGCTCGTTGCGCACGCCGTCGATGAACGGCTCGTCGTCGCAGGCGTCGTGGCTGTAGGGCGAATGGGAATGCACGATGCCGCGCTTCACCACCCACTGCCGCACCGGCGGCATGTCGTCGGTCAGGAGCACGGTGTCCGGATCGGCGAAAGGCCCTTCCGGAATATCGGCTTCGTCCGCGTCGCCGTCGCCCGTGTCGGCGTCGGCCGCGTCGCCGTCGCTCGTATCGCCGTCGCTCGCGTCGCCGTCCGCCGTATCGCCGTCCTCATCCGACGAATTCGACGAGCAGCCCGAAAACGCCAGCGACAGGCAGACGAGCGCCAACAGAAGCCCTGCGGCCCAAGGGGTGCGATGAAGGTTTTTCACGGTGGTTCTCTCTTCCGACGGATGGGTTAATCAAATAGCAATCATGGCTCACCACCCTACTTATATTCGGCGCGGAAGTCAATCGGCGTTGGCGAAGGGCAGGGCGATCCCGGATGGAGCACGGTGCGACTGTAAATCATCAAGGTCGTTGTTGGAGCAGGCGTCCACGCCTGGTCCAAAACGTTTAGGAGCAGGTCTGGAGACCTGCTCCAACCCTGGGGAGCGCGGGACGCAGCATCATCGCTACTTCCTCAGTAAAGGACCCTCAGAACGAGCGGCGCGAGCACTTCGGCGAAATGAGTGTCGAAATCTCCGCATTTGTCGTTGGGTTCGTCCCATGCCATAAACTCGCTGGTGGAGCACCCCCAATGATGGGCGAAATACGTGTACCCGAGCCACACGCTCATGCCGAGCGAGACGAGCTCGGTGACTTTTTTATCAAAGCCCATGCCGAAACGCAGCGAGGGCCCCAGCATGGAAATGTTGTTCTTATAGTCGAACAGCCAACTATCGCCCTCTTCATACATTTGATACTTGGCCATCGCCAATCCCACGCCGCCGGACAGAAATACGTGGTAGGGCTCGAAATAATGCGTCGCGCCGGGGCCGAAGTGGCCGATGACGAAATGGTGCTCCCAACCGTCGTTGGATCCTCCAGCAAGAGCCAAATCGAGGTTCGCGTCGAAGTGCACAGCCGTGTCGTCGGCGACGCCGCCGCCGAGGCTGGTCATGAAGGAGAACGCCGCCGCATGGGTGGTGGAGTTCTCGGAATCGGAGTGCTCTTCCCGATTGATCACCAGCCCCACGTCCCGGTAATAGGCGTAGCCCAGACCAAAGAGGAGACGCAGAAAGACCTCGCCGCGCTCGATCCTCTCCGTCGGCACAGCTCTCGCCAGGGCGGGCGGCGGTTCCACCGGCGGCGGCGGCAGCAAGTCTTCCGCTTCGGCGGCAGGCGGGGCGGCGGCGGGAGGAGCCGCATCGGAGGTCGGCGCAACGACGGCGGGAGGGACAGCCTCAGCAGAAACGGTTTCCTCGGCGGCGGCGTCCGGGAGCAGCGGCAGGCTGAAGAGCAACGCGACAAGCGGGAGCAGGGACCGGAGGATCGTTAGACGCAGCATCATCGCTACCTCTTTGGACGGGTGGCATAGCTTCACGCCAGCGAAGCGGGCGGGAAACTGTGCGGCCTGTGCCCAATACGCACAGCCTCCCGACTTTCGGTCGTGAGACTCGCGAACCGCCGCAAAAGAAGAAATGATGGGTAACAAGTTACCCATCCTACGCGCTCATCAGTACCTCTCAAAACGGATACATATAAGCCTGCTTGTAGATCCACAACAGAAATGAGACGCCGGGCGCCGCGACCAGAAAAATCGCCAGGCCGACAACAATGGCCGGCGGGTCCGCAAAAAAGGATGCGACAGGACCTCCTAAATGGGAAAACAAAACGCCAAGCGCAATCATTCCCGCAAGCAGCGGCAGCGCGCCCAGCGTCACATAGCCGCAATAGCGATACCATAAGCGGAGCGCCCGCCCCGGAAGTTTGAGCGCCGTGAGGATCGCTTGTCCTACGGATCGGCCTTCCAAAAGAACCTCCCTCGGATTGTTACGCCAAGAGGGAGCATCGATTTATCATGCAGCAGCAAAACAGCGACGAGTGCTAAGCCGCCCGTCCGGCACACGGATTACTTGCGAAACGGCGGCGCCTACCTGTGATTAAACAGCATCTGCCCGTCGCCGATCCATACCTCGCCGCCGGGAGTTTGGCGAAGGTTGGCACTGCCGACCAGCCATTGGGCGTAAGACTCCATTTCTCTGAACGTCACGTAGCCGTCCCTGTCCTTGTCGGCATCGCCTTGCAGGGCCGTCAGCACCGCACTGGTAAACAGCCCTTCCTGGCAGTGACCAACGCCAAAGCCGGAATTGATCAGCATCAGTCCTTGTTTGGGCAGGCAGCTTTCCATGCTGTCACACGGCCCAAAGGGCCGTTTTATCGGCAACAAATCCAGAAAACAGGCATCGAAAATCGCCAGCACGTGCCTGGCGCGGTATTTCTTGAGCGCCGTTCTCACTTCGGGCAGCGAAAGATAGGAGAACCATAAGTCGCCGAATTCGCGCGAACCGTCCGCCGGGATGAGGTAGCTCACGATATCTCGGCCCTCGCCCTGCCTTTCGTCCTGGCTTTGTCCGGCGAAATAAAACACGAACCGATCGTTTGGCCCCACTTCCTTCGGCAGCACGGTAGCCAGCTGGCGCAGGATTTCGCTTTTGGTGGCCTGCTCATCGAGCAAGGTCGTCACCTGGAACCCTTGCCGCTTCAGTTCGGTCTCCATCTGTTTCGCGTTGAAAACCGCCTTTTCAAGCGGCTGCCATTTGTTCTTGTAGTTGTCGATTCCCACCACCAAGGCCACGCTTTTCGTGTACCAGCCCTTGGGCATCTTGGCGGAATTCGCGCGCCCGCCCTTGCCGTCTTTGGCTAGCACCAAGCCGGAAAGCAACCCCAGCAACAGAATGGTCGCGATCCATAGGGTTATCGTGCGCCCCATCGCATTACCTCCGTGTTATCAAACGATTCAGCAAACGAATCGACTGCACGCCTCCGGCGCCGCTCCAAAAACTTGGTGAAAACTCCCATGCGAGCCGCTTTCAGGGCTTTCCCTTCGCCGGCTTCCCGGAAGCCGCGCATCGGAAACCGAGATCGGCGCTCCCCATCCTGGGATTTACTCTGCGGCGACCGCCTTTAAATACCAGCGGGTTGTCGTCGAACCAGCCTCCGCCGACACTTATGCGTTCCCTGCTTTCTTCCGTCGAGGTCCACTCCCAAACGTTGCCGCTCATATCGCACAACCCGCTCACGCTGTTTCCGGACGTTCTGCTGCACACCGGCCAGGTGGAATTCGTTCCGCAGCCGGCTGCACTAAATCCCAATCCTCCGCTAATTCTGCAGATGGCGTATTCGCACGACACGGGATCGTTGCCCCAAGGAAATTCGCGGGTTTTGTCGGAATCTCTGTCCCCGCCGTTTGTCGCTTCCAGAAGCCATTCTTTCTCCGTCGGCAGCCGGCCGCCCACCCATTTGCAGAACGAACCAGCCTGCTCCCAGTTCACATAATTGACGGGGTTTGCCGAATCGATATTCGGAACCCAATTGCTGCTTCTCCCTGCTTCCGGCGGAGTGCAGACCCCCTCGACCACGCAGGCCCAGTATTGAGCTACCGTGATTTCGCTCTTCGTAAACGATATCTTCGCCGGGCGGCTGTACACCCAGTCCAGAGCCGGCTTGCCTTTCCCCTTGGCCGGAAGAACGGCTTTCGGCGGCGGTTGCGGAGCCTTCAATCTTGGGCCGAACACCATCTGCCCGCCTCCGAAGAGCATGCTATGGCGGGGACGCTGCCTCTTATTGGCGCGGGTGACTTCCCGCTCCGTGTACAGCGCCAGCTCCCCGAAAGTCATATAAGTGTCGTTGTTCAAGTCCGCCCTGCCTTGCATGCCCTCGATCAAGGCGTTCGTGAATAATCCTTCACGAGCTTGCTCGCCCGCCCCGCCGGCGGTGATGACCGAAAGACTGTTGCCTCCGACAGCGAGTTTCAGGATATCTATGTTATCGGTAAATGCCGAGGCCGGCTCAACCGGCCACAGCCCGGAAAAACACGCATCGAAGATCGCCACCACATGTTTGCCGCGATACCGCCCGAGCGACACATTCAGTTCGGACAGCGACAGGTAGGTGTGCCATTGGTCCCCGCCTTTGCGCGAGCCGTCCGCCGGCACGATGTAGCCTTCCACCGGCATGATATAGCTGCCTTTAAGCTGGGTATGCACCAGGGACTCGGTCTGGCCGTGTCCGGCAAAGTAAAATACGAACCGATCGTTCGGGCCCACCTTGGTCGGCAGCACGGAGGCCAGTTGGCGCAGGATCTCCTGTTTCGTGGCCTTGTCATCGAAGAGGGTCTTCACCGTAAACCCTTGCCGTACAAGCTCGGTCTCCATCCGCTTCGCATCCGAAACCGCCGAGGTAAGGCGCGGCCACTCGTTCTCGTAGCCGTCGATTCCCACCACCAAGGCGACGCTTTTTTTGTACCAGTCATCGGGCATCTTGCCGGAGTCCGCGTCCCCGCTCCCGCCGTCCTTGGCGAACACCAGGCCGGAAAAAAGCCCCGCCAACGCCATGCCAACGATCCATCGAACTATGGCGCGCTCCATCGCTTCACCTCCGTGTTTGCCGAACGATCCCGAAAGCGAGCACCCCGCCTTTTGAGGCGCGGCACGGATCCGTTTCCGTTGCTTTCGGAGAAATTCCCGACGCGCGGCGGATCATCCCGCCTCCCGCCGCTGCTATCGTCTCCATCAAACGGGACACCGGGACCTTATTGAGATGCTGTCGAGGCGGACATATACAAGTCCATTATTTTAACCGCCGACAAATCCTCTTCCTCGTTCTCGAAAAATTCGTCCCGCCCTTTTATTTCTTCGTAAACGGCGTCGATGGCGTTCGGAACATGCGTTTCGGCCACAAAGCGCTTGATGTTTTCCTTGTTCTCGGCATTGAGCATGTACGTGCCGCGCGCTCCGTTTTTCGCGAACGTTTCCACTTTGACGGATTGGGCGCCGGCCATGCGTTCGAGAATTTCCTTTGTGACGGGAAATTCCGACTGCTCCCAGGAGTACTTTCCCTCATCGATCGGCACGGTTGATCCGGCCGGAAACTTTACCGCATTGCCGTCAATCAGGAGTTTTATCACTCTATTATCATAAGCCATAAACCGCGTCCGCACCACGTAGCATGCGGAGATGAGGTAAATTTCAGCGCCGTCCCGCGCCCGGTAGAAATGAATGAGGTTCAACCCCAGGCAGGAGCGATCGCGGCACGCCGCATTCGTCTCGGCGTCCGTCTCGCCGGGTTTCTCTTTCAGCCAGTTATCGCGAAGAACGGTGGTTTGAACGTCCCATGCTTCATCATAGATCGGCTTCGTTGCATATTGCGTCTTGTAATAATAATGAGGGGCGCAGGACGCATGGGCCATCGCCAGCACAACGCCGACCACCAGCAAAACAAGCCGCACGACCAACTTCCTTGCCTGCATGGACTTCCCCTTTCATGCCAATATTTTTATCAAAGATTAGCTCTCCCGGTTTTCTGACGCAAGACTATTTTTTTAAAGGTTGTAGCAGGTTGGAAAACCTGCTCCGACATTAGATTATTTTTCGAATCGCCGCTGCCCTACTTCTCCCCGCCTTCCGCCTCCGCCATTTTCTTCAAGACATAGCCGGCGGCGATCTGGCCCGACTGCATCACCGCCGACTGCCCGGGGCCGGGGAAGGTCCACGCGCCGGCCAGATACAGCCCGCCGATGGGCGTCTCCTGCTCGATGCGGTTCAACAGCGCGTACTCCGGCGTGTTGTGGAAGCCGTAGAAGGCGCCGCCGGGATTGAGGGTGAAGCTCTCCAAGGTGGGCGGCGTGGCGATGGACAACGTCGTGATGTGCCGGCGCAGGTCGGGCAGAAGTTTCTCGGCGCGGACGAGGAAGACCTCGGCCACTTCCTGTTTGAATTCGTTGTAGGCGTCGCGGTCGGAATAGAAATGCCACACGTCGTTCCAGTCATAGTCGAGATAGACCGCCAGGATGAGGACGTTGTGCCCCTCGGGGGCGATGTCGTCCTCCAGGACGGAGTAGTTCGTCAAGAGGTAGGGCGCTTTCTCCAGGTTGTTGCTGTAGAACCACTCGTAGTTCTGCGCCTGGTCGTAGCCCTGCTGTTGGAGCAGGCGTCCACGCCTGGTCCTAAACATTTAATGGTGAATCTTGTCTGCTTCGTTTGTGCCGGCAACAAAGCGCAAAAAAACATGCGGAGCAGGTCTGGAGACCTGCTCCGAACTAGGAGGCATCGCTGTTACTCTCTCGGGCGGGTTCCGGGGCAAGGTCCCTGCACCCGCCCGGTCGATACGGGAAAATTGCCGCGATCGGTGGGGGCGGATGCAGCGCAGCGGAATCCGCCCGCCCGCGCTCCGCTCCTTTCCTGACGGACCTCCTTGACCGTTTCCTACGATTCCTCTACCACGGATGGAAAGGCATGCAAGCGCGAGGGGACGCGTCGGGTTCGACGCCTCCCGCCCGCGCCCGACTTAAACCCGATCACCGGAGAAACCGTCATGAACATCAACACCAACGCCAGCGCCAACATCAAAACCGTCCGGGAGCTTTACGGCCTCTTCGGCCGGGGCGACATCCCCAGCCTGCTGGCCCGCCTCGCCGAAAACATCGAATGGGACCCCGACACCGCCCACTACGGCATTCCCCTCTATCAGCCGCGCCGGGGCCGCAAGGAGGTGGAAAGCTTCTTCGAATCGCTGGGCGGCGTGGAATTCCATCGCTTCTCGCCGGAAAAAATCATGGCCGATGGCGATACGGTCGTGGCGCTGATCAAGCTGGACCTCACGGTCCGGGCGACGGGCAAGCGTTTCAAGGACACGGAAGCGCACGTCTGGACCTTCGACGCCGACGGCCGGCCGGTCCGTTTCCGGCACATCGCCGACACTTACGGCATGTACAAGGCGTGGAACGGGACCGGCGACTAGGCGGCGGTCCCTCCGTTCGTGGTGAGTTGCTTGTAACTAGTAGTAGATGCTGGGCATTTTTTATGCCCAGCGTTTACAGCGCCATCCAGAATGCCTTCAGAAACGCCCACAGTCCGCGCCAGGATTCGTCGAATTCTTCCACCGGCTCCCTGGACGCCAAATCCGGATGCGCCAGCATCCAGGCGTGAAAATCTTCGGCGCAGGCATCGCAGAGGTAGTGGTAGTTCAGGATCTTTCCGAACGACTCCGCGTGCGGGTTGGCATGCACCATGTTCTTAAGCGGTTTTTCGCAATGGTCGCAAGTTACGATAATCGGCATAACGTCACCTGTCCCTTCCGGATTCGCTCCAGGCCGCCTTCCATGGAGCCTCCGTTTTCAACCTCACCGTCATGGCCCAATCCAGGGCGCAAGCCCCTCTTCGTCGGCCCCTCCCAAGCCGGCGATAAAACCTTTGCAGGACGGCGGCCTTCATCCGTCGTTTCGAATCTGAGTTTGACGGTCAACATGTCGCCTGTCCTGCGCCTGGATAGATCCTTTCGACGCCTGCGTGTATTCCGCCGAAGGCAGGCGTGGCGGGATTGTGAACAAAAACAGCCTCGATGTCAACTCTTATATAAGCAAAGCGGCCGATCCGAAAAAACGCCATCTTTATGCCTTAAGTTCATATAATTATTTAGAATTATGCTGTTTTTCGGGTCGCGGGCGGAGGGAAAGCATGGCGATTTTTTTAGGGCGTTTGTTCTGAAAAGGGGTTGCAGAACCTGGGGAAAGTCCGGAAGTATTCATATTAAAAACATAGTAATTATACCGCACAGGCACATGGCATGGTGTCGTTTCGTTGGGGATTCCCCCCCAAAAAAACCGGAGCGGGTTTCCCCGCTCCGGCGGCGACGGTTTGGCCGTCGCGCAGAAACCCGGGCGCGCTCGGGCCGCGCCGGGCTAAGGCTTCGTCAGCAAGCCCGTTGCGGGCACTCGCCGGGGTTCAAATTGCGCACATGTTCCTTGACGTTTTCGCGCAGGCGCTTCAGGTCGTCCTTCTCCTCCGGCGTTAGCACGACCCGGCCGCCGTTGTTGATTTCTTCGTAGATCACGTCGGCGGGCGGAAGCGATTCGCCCAGGAAATCGCCTTCTTTGCAAGCTTCTTTTCCTTCGGTTTTCGCTTTCGTTTCGGTTTTAGCTTCGGTTTTCGCCTGATTCTCGGCCTCGGCTTTCGAGCCGCCGAAATCGAACCAGGACCGATCCTTCTCCGCCTTCTTGGTCGCTTTGGCGGTCGTCATCTGTTCGTTCTTTTCATGGATGATCGCCGCCTCTTTCACGAGTTTGCGAAGATCTTTGACCTTTTCTTTCTTGTCGGTTGTGAATTCCAAGGCGACGCCCTTGGCGGTCTCGGCCGCCTTGACCTGCACGCCCGGTACGATCATCGGGCACTCTTCAGCCGTCTTGGATGGCAGCATGGGGTATTTCGCTTCCGGGCTTTGTTTGACGTCGCCCGGCTTCGCCGGAGCCGGCTTGTCCGCGGCGCCGGCCTTGTACGGCGCGAACTCGCGGGTTTCGTCCGTCCAGCCTTCGCCTGCCAGCACGAACAGCGCGAATGCGCCCAGTCCACCCATCAAAATCAGGACCGTCAGAAATGTCAGGTACTTCTTCATGGTCTACCTCGCTTTCGTCCTTGAACCCGGGCCGCGCCGCCGTGGCGCGAACCCGCTGGCGGCTGACGGCGCTCCATGCGCCGCCGGGGCTTCCTCCAACCCTTCCATGCCGCCTTCCGTCCGCCGCATTTTTTGCGGGGCCCTCCGGACTGTCGGCGCGGCAAAGCCCCCCGCGGGAATCCTTTCCCGTCTTCGGTTTTGCGCGCCGTGTCCGTGAGGTTGTCGGAATTTCATGCGCTGCAAAGAGCCTGGTTGAGCCTAGCACGGATGCGTATGTAAGATCTTCCCGCCCCCCGGCCATATTCCGAAAAACACCACCGCGCAGATTTTATTAAATAATTTCAGTATGATACAGATTCGCGTGGTCGAAGCAGGGGGGGCCAGGTTGGGGCGCGCCCCCGGATGGAGCGTGGGGGCCCGGTTCCTTGGATGGAGCAGTTGCACTGTGCTCCGCACGTTTGAGGGGGGGGCGAATGCAAAATGTTTGAGCATAGTGCATCTTTGTAGTTGTAATTAATGCAACGGTGTTGTGATAATATCAACAATCTAATGCTGTAATTACGACAACTTTCGTTTTATCATGTTGAAACAACTAATGTTTTTTTTTGGCATCTTTGTTGCTCTACCGAAAGACCAACGAGGGCCGTTATGGCCGCGAAAGGCGAAAATAGCGCTTGGCATGAATCGAAAGGGGCTTAACGTGACGAACAAAAATCAGGAAAACACGATGAACGCCGCCGAGGTTACAAACCTGGCGAATCTGACCGCTTACGTCGCCAATTCCATTATCAGTCGGACGCTAGTCAAGAATGAAGCAGGCAATCTGACCTACATGGCCTTTGGCGCGGGCCAGGGTTTGAGCAAACATTCTGCGCCGTTCGACGCGTTCGTACAGGCCCTGGACGGCAAGGCGACCATCGTTATCGACGAGAAGGGGTACGAGCTGAGCGCGGGTGACGCCATCATCATGCCCGCCAACGTTCCCCACGCCATCCAGACGAAGGAAAACTTCAAAATGCTTCTGGTCATGTTGAAGAACCAGAGTTGATAAAAACCAGGAGTCCCATTTGTTTCCCCGAGCGGTCAACGCCGAACCCATGAACCCCGAATCCTTCGAAAGGAGAATCCATGAAACGGCACGCCTTTCTTCCCATCGCCTTCGCCTTGCTGTTGGGCGCGCTTCCGCTCATCCCCTCGGAAGCCTTCGCCCATTGCGACACCTTGGACGGCCCGGTCATCAAGGACGCCACGGCCGCCCTGGCCAATAAGGATGTAACCCCCGTCTTGAAATGGGTTCGCTCCGAGGATGAAGCGGAGATCCGGACGGCTTTCGACCGAGCGCTCGCGGTGCGGTCCAAGGGAGACGCGGCGCGCGACCTGGCCGACACCTATTTCTTCGAGACCCTCGTCCGCGTGCATCGCGCCGGCGAAGGCGCGCCCTACACCGGCCTGAAACCCGCCGGATCGGTGGCGCACATCGAGGCCGCCGCCGATGCATCGCTGGCGGGAGGGTCGCCGGACAAGATCGTCGCCCATCTCGCGAAAGCCATGACCGACGGCATTCGCGACCGCTTTGAAAAAGCCAGAACGGCCCGGGCGGGAACGAGCGTGGAAGCCGGCCGGGAGTACGTCCACGCCTACGTGGAGTACCTGCACTACGTCTCCGGTCTCTTCGATCAAGTCGCCAAGGGCGGCGCGCATGCCCACGGCGAGGCGGCGCACGAAGATGCGCACGGGAGGTGAGCCATGAGCCCTATCGCCAAACGCTGGATCATTCTCGGCCTCGTTCTTTTCGGCTCGTTCATGGTGCTCGGGTTTTTCGGACGGGAGGTGTACCGCCAGGCTCCGCCGATCCCGGAAAAGGTCGTGACCTCGGACGGACGGGTGCTCATGACCGAAGATGACATCCTGACCGGGCAGCAGGTCTGGCAGCGCATGGGCGGCATGCAGATCGGCAGCATCTGGGGCCACGGCGCGTACCAGGCGCCGGACTGGTCGGCCGACTGGCTGCACCGCGAGGCCACGGCCCTGCTCGACATCTACAGTCAGAAGGAATACGGCCAGCCCTTCGCCGGCCTGGAGGTCGAGAAGCAGGGCGGGTTGAAAGAGCGCCTCAAACGCGAGATGCGCACCAACACCTTCGACCCGCGGACGAAAACGGTGACGGTATCGGAGGCGCGGGCGGCGGCGATGGCCGATACCGCGAAGCATTACCTGGCGCTGTTCGGCGACGATCCCGCGCTGGCCGGATTGCGCGAATCCTACGCCCTGCAAAACAACGCGGCGCCGGATGAGGCCAAACGCGCCCTGATGACCCACTTCTTTTTCTGGACGGCCTGGGCCTGCGCGACCGAGCGTCCGGGTCTCGGCGTGACCTACACCAACAACTGGCCTCACGAGCCTCTTATCGGCAATCAGCCGACGTCGGCCAATGTGCTCTGGTCGATCGTCAGCATCGTGCTGCTCATCGCCGGGATCGGCGTCCTGGTCTGGTACAAGGCCTTCAAGGAAAAGCACGAGGAACCGCCCGAACCGCCCAAGACCGATCCGCTCGACGGCTTCGCCCTGACGCCTTCCATGAAAGCGGCGGCCAAGTACGCCGTGACGGTGATCGCGCTCTTTATCCTCCAAGCCTTGCTGGGCGCCTTGACCGCCCATTACACGGTGCAGGGAGACAGCTTCTACGGCCTGCCGCTGGCCGACTACATTCCCTATGTTGTCAGCCGCACCTGGCACATTCAACTGGCCGTCTTCTGGATTGCCACGGCTTTCCTGGCGGCGGGGCTTTTTCTGGCCCCGGCGGTGGGCGGCCAGGAACCGCGCTTCCAGCGCCTGGGCGTCAACGTCCTCTTCGTGGCGCTGGTCGTCGTCGTCCTGGGGTCGATGGCGGGCGAATGGGCCTCGGTCAAGGGCTTCTTCGGCCTGGACAGCGGCTTCTGGTTCGGCCACCAGGGCTATGAGTACGTGGACCTCGGCCGCGCCTGGCAGATCGCCCTCTTCACCGGCCTCGTGCTCTGGCTTGTGCTGATGCTGCGCGCCCTCTGGCCCGCCCTCAAGCGGCGCGACAACATGCGCCAGATCGCGCTGCTCTTCGCGGGTTCCGGCGCGGCCATCGGCCTGTTCTACGCCTCGGGATTCTTCTACGGCTCCAGAACGCACCTGACCGTGATGGAATACTGGCGTTGGTGGGTGGTCCACCTCTGGGTGGAGGGCTTCATGGAGGTCTTCGCCACCGCCGTTATGGCCTTCATCTTCACGAAACTGGGACTCGTGCGCGCCAGCAGCGCCATCTCGGCGGCGCTCCTCTCGACGGCCATTTTCCTGGTCGGCGGCATCCCCGGCACCTTCCATCACCTCTACTTCAGCGGCACGCCGGTCTCGATCATGGCCGTCGGCGCGACCTTCAGCGCCCTGGAAGTCGTTCCCCTGGCGCTGATCGGGTTCGAGGCCTGGGAGACCTACAAAACCTCCGGCCGCGCGAGCTGGATGGAAAAATACCGCTGGCCGACGCGTTTCTTTTTGGGCGTGGCCTTCTGGAACCTGGTGGGCGCCGGACTCTTCGGCTTCATGATCAACCCGCCCGTCGCGCTCTACTACATGCAGGGCCTCAACACGACGCCGGTGCATGGCCATGCGGCGCTGTTCGGGGTCTATGGCCTCCTGGCGCTCGGTCTGGTGCTGATCATTCTGCGCCGCCTGCGACCGCAGGAAGCCTGGAAGGAAGCCCCTCTCAGGCTCGCCTTCTGGTCGATGAACATCGGCCTGGGGCTGATGATCGCGCTGAGCTTGCTGCCCATCGGCCTGGCCCAGGCGGCGGCCAGCATCGACACCGGCCTGTGGTACGCGCGCAGCGCGGAGTTTCTCCAGCAGCCGGTCATCGAATACCTGCGCTGGGCGCGCTTCGTCGGCGACACGGTCTTCCTGGTCGGCGTCGGGGCCCTGGCCTATTTCGTCGCCGGGCTGAAATTCGGCTGGTCCTATGTGCGGCAGGAGAAAATGCTTGAGCGGAAAAAGCTGGTCGAAGCGGCCGAAGCCGCCCGCTGAACGCTTCCGATTCGCCGCCAATGCAACGCCGGTCCCGGGTGGATCGGCGTTGCGCATTTAAGAAACACGAAAGAGGCTTGGATGGACAAATGGATCTGCACCGACTGCGGCTGGATCTACGATCGGGAAATCGGCGCACCGGAAGGCAAGATCCTGGCCGAAACGCCGTTTGAATTTATCCCGTGTGATTGGCGGTGTCCTTCCTGCGGAGCCCGCAAAGCAAAATTTGAACCGCTGATCGGCTTGAGATTTCCGAAAGGCGGTCTTCGGGCGGATTGACGCCGTGTGCCGGCCTTGCCTTGCTGATCTACAGCGTCTCCGCCTCGCAGACTTCGGCATCCGGAAGGCCGAGCAGTTCCCTTGATGGAGCAGGTCTCCAGACCTGCTCCAAAACATTTTGAAGTAGGCGTAAGCGCTTGTTCGTATGGTACTCGCCTATCATCCGCTCGTCTGAGTGGATGCGCCCGGATCCTCGATGCCAAGTTCCTTGCAGAAAATCTGGCGCTCCTCGCGCGTAAGCCGGAGCAGGGCTTTATCGTCCTTCTTCTTGAAGTAGTCGAAGCCAACTTGGAGAAACAGCACCGGAATGCGGGTATCTAGTTTTTCCCCATGAATACCCTCAAGTGCTTGAACTATAGCAACACATCTTTCCTCATTAAAAGATTTAAATCTCCTTAATATCGCAAATATTGCAATTGGCAAGGTCTCCAAAAATTCATTATAAAAACCATGCTCCAAGAGAGTCATTACATAAAGTGTAAAATACTTACTCAGATCACCCAACGAAGTGCCTTCAAATAGGTTGAAGGTAATACCATCAAATGGAACTACTTTTAAGGTAGCTTTCTCCCTATTTGCATTTTTTAGTCCCTCTAAAGCACTTGGGAGATATTGAAAAGCTTTAGCCGTGCTTCCAGCTGCTAAATTTGCTTCCACAAGAGACAACTGAGCGCTGTAATTTTTTGCATCCAGGCGCAAACTCTCCTCAAGATCGGCTATCGCCTCTGCATATCTTTTAAATTGTAACCGTCTAATAGCTCTATCCTGATATACCTCCGTATCTTCCCTCGTATCATTAAGTGCTGCAAAAAACACCTTTTGGGCTTCCTCATGTTTGCCCAATTCGTCCAATACAGCCGAATATCCCCCGATCCACACACGAGCATCAAGCGGATTGATTTCTAGCAGCTTCTTATAAGCCTTCTCGGCGTCGTCCAACTTCCCCAGGTGAACATAACAGATAGCAAGTTGCGCCCAGCAAAGAAAGTCTTGGGGGGATAGGCGGCACCCTTCGCTTAAATAGATTGCGGCTTCTTCGCCGCGATCTATTGACAGTAGAGAGAATCCGATACCGGCGAAAGGCCCGGGATCAGATGGGTTCCTTTTAATACGTTCTTTATACGCAGCTACTGCTTCCTTATGCCGTCCAAGGCACTGGAGGATAAAGCCCTTATCGCCCCAAGCTTCCGTATTATTTGTATCAAGAGAAACTATTCTTTCGGCAATTTCTAAAGCATCTTCATATTCACCTTCTTCATAAAGGGTAAAACGCAAGCAAGAAAGAGCTTGAACATCATTAGGTGCAATCTCCAGCATTCGGTGGCAGATTGTCTTAGCTTCGTTGAACTGTTTTAATCGCCTATATGTATCCGCTAAAAGCCACAAAGCATCCATATCGGTGTCTTTTGTGGCCCATTGAGCCGCCTCGGTCAAAACCTTGAGCGATTCCTCATTTTTTCCTGCTTCAAAAAGAAGATTTCCCAGAGAAACAATAAACATGAGATTTTCAGGCCGTAATTTCAATGCATTCCAGCATGATATTTCCACCTTGTCAACGTTACCCAGTTTAAAGTAAGTATGCGCTTTGAGAATCCAGTATTGGGGATTATCTGGGTTAAGAGAAGTAAGTCGCTCTAATAATTTTTCAAGATCATTGTATTCTTTTTTTATAAATAGTACCGCAGCTAATTCCCAGAGTGAAACTTCGTCGAATGGGTCGTTTTGCAAATATTTTGTGTAAGCGACTTTGGCCATCTCATCGTGTCCGACCACATAATTCAATTTCCAAAGTTGTTTCCAATAGTCAATATCCCCACTGAGCTCTTGATGCTTACCAAGAAGATCTTCGACGGCAAGGATGTGCTCGATGGCATGCTGACGCGAGCCTTTTTCCTTTGCAAAGATCTGAGCTAGGACGAGGTGGGCGTCAATGTTCTCCGACTCGCCTTGCAAAACCGCCATCGCCTTTTCTTTTGCTTTCTCCGGGTCTCCTTGATGAGCAAGCGCATCTGCCTCGGCGGCAAGGACAAAGCCATCCTTCAAATCTGCAAAGTGCTTGGAAAATTCAATTATTTCCGGATAGGCAGAGGCTTTCCTCATGTCGGTAAAAAATGTACGTACGCTAAGCTTACTTGGCGAAGAGCTTCCTTCTGTTTGCTCCATGTCGGGGTAGTAACGAGAGAGTGCTTTTTCATAATAATTCGCTTCACAAAGACACAGAAGTGGAGAACCAGCAAGGCCCGGCGTATCGGCCAGAAGACGATAGCCTCTACATCTAAATTGAAGTTCCTGGGCCGTATACAGATTTCCCAAAAAGTCCACAAAGAGCTTTATCGGTGCGCCTTCCTGTTCCAAATCGGCTTCATAGCATATTCTGAACAGCGCTTCCGCCACTTCATAGTAAGATTCCCGCCCTTTGGGAATCTTGCTTAAAAAATTCCTATCGAGCAAATCTTTTAGCTGGCTTGAAATCGTATTTGAAGCGGCCAGGCATCCCTTGGCGATTTCTTTGACGGAACAAGGCGTTCTCCGAAGGCATAAATACTGGACTATTTTTTGCTGCTGCGCCGATAAAGCGCGCATCTGCTCCTGGTAGTATGGTTTTAAGGGATTCAGCGCCTCGATGAAAGTTTCGCTTAGCCGTGCTTTGGACTCAGCCGATAGGAAATGAAAGAAGGTCACAAGAAGACGGTGGTTGCCCCCGGTGAAAGCGTAAATGGCCCGCATCCTGGCGCGGCCTTTGGGCGATTTTAGAAATTTTTCGATTTCCTTGTCGCCCCTGGCTGATGCAATTGCCTGTAGGAATTGGATAGCCTCTTTCGAGGTCAGGCGCTTCAGGTGGATTGCTTTGAAGAAACCGAAAAATGGGAAATCGCGGTCGCGAGTTCCCTCGACAAGTGCCTGAGAGGTGGCGAAGATCATGAAATGAGGATGGCTTTGAATAAGGTCGCGTAGCTTTTGCTGGCCTTCTTTTCCAAACCCCTGGACTTTGTCGAACGTCATACCGAGGTTTTCCATAAGGATGAGCACATCCTTGCTTCCTATTGCCTTTTTCAAAAGCTCGACAGCGAAGCTTTCCATATTCTGGGGGGGCAGGTCATAAAGGGCATCAAGCTCTTTCGCCAACCCTCCCTCTTCCGGATACCAACGGATGATCGCCCGCAGCATTCGCACCACAAAATCAAGAAAAGAAGCGACTCCCAGCTCGTCTTCCAGCAGGTAAACGACGAGCAGCCGTTTTTTCAGTTCCTCGTTCTTCCAGATGCGATTATGGAGCACCCGCAGCACGTGAGTTTTGCCGCTGCCGCGTACGCCGATTATCAGGCGCTGGTGCTTGTTGTTTCCGCCCGCCCCATCGATCACCAACTCCTCCAGCCGATCGACGAGGTCACGGCGTCCGACAAGGGTCTTTTCCAATACTTCCGGATCGCCCCATCCCGGTGCGAACGATTGCAGCGGAATTGTTTTACTTGTGGCAGTCATTGCCTATCCCCTATTTACTTTCCACCATTCCCGCATCAGCCGATAACGGAAGCAGTAGCACCTTTCACCGCTTTCCGTATTCCGCTTCAAGTAATGATCGTCACGGAGCAGCTTCAAGACATCTACGACCGTATCATCCATTTCCACTGTAATCTGACTTCTTAAAAAATCGATGACCTTCCTCTCCGAAACGAAACCTTGCTCATTGGAAAGCATCTTAAGAATCAGCGCCGCATGCTTGTTCACGCCAAGCCGGCTGTAGTATGTTTCGATCCTCTTGGCGGCATCGTCGAACCACTGGACTTCAGGGTTGTCCATCATTTGGCGCAGGGTCAAATCTATATCGTCGGCCGTCACCAGCTTTCGCTTTTCAGCCTGAAAACGCTCGCACACGTACTGAATCCATAAGGGAAGGCCATCCGTCAAATTCAGCATCCTTTGGTCGAAGGCGGCGATGTCGTCGCGCCGGATACTTTCTTCTTCCAGATACTTTTTGCACATGAGGCAGACATCGCCTTCGCACATGCCGGAAATGGTAAGCGCCGCCATATCGTTCGTGGGGTTGTTGCGATAGTTGTGATTTGCTTTAAGGTCTTGAACGATAAGATGCAAGCCGATGGATCCGGAAAGAATGAAGCGAACTTTGCCGGAAGGCTCGAACCTCTGCCGGATAGCCCGCAAAGTGTCGAGAAATTCCATCGCAAGGCCTGGCCCTTGAGCGTCCATGATGTTCGCGATCATTAGCGGGAACTCATCAAGCATAATGAGAACACGGTTTCCCGTGTTTTCGGCAACGTCTTCAATCACGGTTTCAAGCATCTGTTTCCAATTGGCCAGGACCGGCGGCAATTTCCACCCGCCGGCTTCTGCTCCGCTCAATTTTCCAAGTAGCGATAGAGTGCGGGCATGCCATTCTCCCTTCCTGGTCAACGCATTCAGGTTCTTAAGGTCGCCAAAAATGGTCTCAACGCACTCAATGGGGTGGCGGACTTTTTCCACCCAGCATAGAATGGGAAGCCAGCCATTCTGAGGGCTCTCGTACATTTTCCGGAGAACTGACGTTTTGCCCACACGGCGTTCTGCCGTAAGGACTACGCTTTGCTGCTCAATCTTTCGCCAAATTTCCGAGATTTCACTTTCGCGTCCAAGTATGCCCGCTCCAGTTACCGTTCCGCCGGGATTTGCTTTCATCGAACGGTCTCCTTCAAAATTATACGGACTTAGCCCTCAATGTCGTACGTCAACAACAACGCGCGTTAATTTCATCGCGCGTTGAATTTGACGCCAATTTACTGTTCGCCATTGGTTTTGTCAACTTTTTTTTGGGGGAAAACCATGGTATAGTATAAAATGCCTGATAATACCAAGAGATAGAGCACGGTTAACCATGGCCCATACGCTAAATGAAAGGAGCACAGTGCAACTGTGCTCAATCCTTAAGAGTGAAAAAAATTAAACAGAAGCGCCTTCCTGGCCGTGTGCCCGCCTTAGCTTGCTGATTTACAGCATCTCCGCCTCGCAGACTTCGGCATCCGGAAGGCCGAGCAGTTCGCCCAGCGAGAAACAGGTGTAGGGCTGCTGGGAGACGTAGGGCTTTCCGCCTTCGGGGTCTTTCCCCGCCGCCACCCAGAAGAGGAGCTTCGCCGGATCGAAGAGCACGAAATGCATCGGCCCGTTGGTGGCCAGCCCGGCGTCGTTGTCCACGTTCGCGTCGTTGTACGGCGCGGGCGTCCGCTCCGGGTCGCGCGGATTGACGCGATCGTGCATGACCTGGGCGAGATTGTCGAGACTCAACTCTCCGTAAAGCGTCTCCTCGCCGTCGGGCAGGACCAGCTGCCGCAGGCGTTCCAGGCGCAGCAGGCTCGAATCGCCGGCCGCCTCGTTTTGCGGCGCGTCGTAGTCCGCCATCTCGGGAGCGATGAAGTGATTGGTGGCGATGACGACCCCATCGGCCAGCGGCAGCTCGGCCATGTGCGCGGCGGTCATCTCGAACACGGCTCCGTCGCCGGCCTTGCCGTCGGCGACGGTGAGAATTTCCGCCGACATGTGCTTCTCGCCCTCCAGGAAGCTGCGGGCCTCGGCCAGGCTGCTGGAGCGCTTGAGAATCTGCCCCAGCATCTGCACGTGGCTGCGGCCGCTACGCGACAGCTCGGCTTCGGACGCCGGCTCGGCCTCGTTGGAGCAGATGGAGATCCCCTCGGCGTTCATGCCGGTGTAGGGGCTGAGGTTGAGCGGAAAGCCGACGTAGACGTGGGCGATCCCGTCCGCCGGCTGGCGCACGAAGACGACCGGATTGTCGTGGATGATCTCGATGTTCATGCTGCCCCAATCCAGGTTGCGGGCGTGATAGGTGCGGCCGTCCGGCGTCGCCGCGCCGCTGGCGATCACCTCCGAGCAGCCGGGCCCCCCGAGCCTGGCGTCCGGTACGCCGCCGTTGTCGATGAACTCCAGCATCACGTCGCCGAAATTCAGGGCGAGGCAGAAGTCCATGGTGAAGCCCACGTCGGCCGTCGCGTCCACGAGGCCCTGGCATTCCTCCAGCAGATCGGGATAGGAGTTGTCCGCGGCGATTTCGAGAATGCCCATGCCCGCCGCGACCGCCGGGATGCTGCTTAGAATCGGGTCGTCGGCGACGAACTCCATCGCCTCGCCGATGATGTCGTGCAGCATCTCGCCGTGCTGCTTGCCCATTTCGTAGGGCGTGCCGCGCAGCCAGACGACGGTGTACTGGCCGACCGTTTCCGCGTGCGGCTCGATCCCGGCTTCCGCTTCCGCCTCGGATTCCTGGCCGTCGCCGTCGCCGTCCGTGTCGCCGTCAATGTCTGCCTCGGCATCGCCGTCGGCATCGCCGTCGGCATCGCCGTCCGTGGTTTCGGCCGCCTCGCAGGCGAGCAACAGCATTCCCAAAGCGATGATCGTAACGAGCCTTCCCCACGCGATCGGGCCTTGAATCATGGCGCTCCTGCTTTCTGGTTCGGTCGGACGTCCTTTGCCTGCCTCGCCGATCCGGCAAGGCGGCTCAACTTACCATATTCGCCGGGGGCGGACAATTTTCGGGGCGGGCGGGTAACTACTCCCCTGCGGCGTCGCGCACGCAGCGCACGGCGGCGACGAAAACCTCGCCCATGACGATGCGTCCGTACTGATAGCTCACCCGCGCCGGAAGAGACTCGTTTGTGGGTCTGGAGTTCGACCAATAGTGGAAAAGCACGCAGTCGCCCGCGAATTCGTCCGGCCAGTAACAGCCTCCGTCCGGTCCTTGATTGATCTCGCAACCGGTGCAGGACGCATCGCGGCAGGCGTCGGACAGGCAGCCGTCCACCCGGATGTTGCAGTCGCCGCCGCTTTCCGTGGCCGGGCAGCCCCGGATCGTCGTCCGCAACTCGTCGATGGTCGGCGTCCGCCAGTCGTCCTTGCCGTCAAGATACAAACCGATGCAATGAGCGGAGGCGGCGTCGAGGGTCTGGACGCTGGCGCTGTTTTGCTCTATCTGCCATTCCAGACCCGTTTCCGGATCGACCCACGTCGTCGGCGGATTTTCCACGCACGCCCCGTTTTCGCAAGTTCCGGAATACGGACCCTCCCCCGTGTCGCAGCTATAACCGTCGCTGTCCCGCTCGCACTCCGGCGCGGCGATGCAATCTTCGTACGCCTCCCCCAGCCCGCACGAATTCTCGATACAGACCCGGGGCCGGCAGTCCCGGCATCTGGCGCCGTCTTCGGCGCAATCGGTTTCATACTCGCACCAGCCGTAAACGAAGTCGCATTCGTCCTCGCCGCAGCCGCCGCAATCGCAGCCGTTCAGCAGGCCGCAGCGATCCCTGCAAATCCGACTGCAATTCGGGGAATCGTCGCCATCGACGGGTTCGTCTCCGTCCGTGGGCAGGTCGCCGTCGATGGGGACATCGCCGTCGATGGGGTCGTCGCCGTCGATGGGGTCGTCGCCGTCGATCAAATCGTCGCCGTCGGTCTCGTCGTCGCCGTCCGCCGGAACGTCGCCGTCGGCGGAGTTATCGCCCTCGGTGTCGTCGTCGCCCTTCGTTTCTTTGATGCTCGTTCCCGTGCAGGACAGCGGAACCAGGGCCGCCAGGACCGTTGCGGCCAGCAGCATCGGCAGGAAACCTGCGCTCTTCATCATGGGGCTCCCGATCGGATCGTTGCGTTGGCTTCGGTGACGGATTGTCGCCAGCGACTGTAATGCACCGGGGAGCATCGGTCAACGTTCTTGTCTGACATGTTCTTGTCCGACATGGAAACGACGCGCCGGCCTCGCCCTTCATCGGGCGGGTGGCCCGGCTTTGATCGCGTGGCGTAGTCTCACGACTAATACCATTCACTTAATATTTGAGTTATGGTATACTGAGCGTCATCCACTCTCAGGAGGAGGGGGCGATGCCCAGGAAACCGATGG
>QZKR01000090.1 GCA_003598065.1 Myxococcales bacterium
GGCGACGCGGAAATATTGGGAGGACGGAATGGGTCCGGTCGGCCCGAGGCCGCCGCCCAGGGGATTGACGACGTTGATTTCGTCGCCCACCCAGACGGCGAGGTACTTGGCCATCTCCTTGCCGATGACGATCCCCGGCAGTTCCGTTTCGCCCAAACGGCGTTTGGTGCGCGAAGAGAATCCGGGGACGAACTCGCCGTCCTTGATGCGGTCGCCGAGGCGGGCCCGGGTGTCTTCCAGGAGCTTCTTCGGGTCGCGCAGGTTGTCGAGCGAACCTTCCTCGATCTGCTCGCCCAGGCGCGTGACCTGCGGGGCCGTGTCCAGGTCGATCCCTTTCAAGAGCATGCCGGTGACGTTGGATTCCGAGGAGATCATCGCCTCGCGCAGAATGAACGGCGAAGCGGCCGCGACGTCCGGGATGCCCTTGATCGTCTCCAGCGCCTCGCGGTAGCCGTCGAAGCCGCCCGTCTGCTTCATCACGTTGCCGTGGGCGTTGGCGCCGATGATCTTCTCGCGCAGCTCGTCCTCGAAGCCGGCCATCACGGAAAGCACGACGATCAGCGCGCAGACGCCCACCGCGACGCCGCCGACGGTGATCAGCGTGATCGTCGATAAAAACGTCTTCGTTTTGCGCGACCGTAGGTAGCGCAGGCCGATGTAGGACTCGAACCCCACTGGCCCCACCTCGCCGCTCTATTGCTCTTTGCGAAGCTGCGGGAAGAGAATCACGTCGCGGATCGAATCGGAATCGGTCAAGAGCATCGCCAGCCGGTCGATGCCGATTCCCTCGCCGGCGGCGGGCGGCATGCCGTACTGCAGCGCGCGGAGGTAATCCTCGTCCATTCCGTGCGCCTCCTGATCGCCCGCCTCGCGCGCCTTGAGCTGGTCCTGGAAGCGCTGCTCCTGGTCGAGCGGGTCGTTGAGTTCGGAAAAGGCGTTGCCGATCTCGCGGCCGGCGACGATGATCTCGAAACGGTCCGTCAGGGTCGGGTCGCTCTCCTTCTTGCGCGCGAGCGGCGAGACTTCGAGCGGAAAATCGACGAGGAAGGTCGGCTGGATGAGCTTCTCCTCGGCCGCCTTGTCGAAAATTTCCATCAGCAGCTTGCCTTCGCCCATCGCCTCGGTGTTTTCGACGCCCAGCCGTTTCGCCGTGGCGAGAAGCGCCGCCTTGCCCTGCAGGTCGGACTCGGGAATACCGGCCTTGACCACCGCCTGGGCGGGCGTGAGCCGCTCCCAGGGGGGCGTGAAATCGAGCACCTGCCCCTGGTACGACACCTGGTAGGAGCCGCAGACCTCCTTGACGATGCCGCCGATCATCTCCTCGGAAAGCGTGATCAGGTCCTGATAAGTGGCGTAGGCCCAGTAGAATTCGAGCATCGTGAATTCGGGGTTGTGGCGGACGGAAATGCCTTCGTTGCGGAAGTTGCGGTTGATCTCGTAGACGCGCTCCAGCCCGCCGACCAACAGCCGCTTCAGGTACAACTCCGGCGCGATGCGCAGGTAGAGGTCCATGTCCAGGGCGTTGTGGTGCGTGACGAAGGGACGCGCCAGGGCCCCGCCGGCGATCGGTTGCAGCATCGGCGTCTCGACCTCCATGAAATCGCGGCGGTCGAGATAGTCGCGGATGAGGCGGACGATCCGCGAGCGGGTGCGGAACACCTTCACCACGTCGGGGTTGACGATCAAGTCGGCGTAACGCTGGCGGTAGCGCGTTTCCATGTCGGTCAGCCCGTGCCATTTTTCGGGCAGGGGGCGGATGTTTTTTGTCAGCAGGCGAAGGGCCGTGGCGGCGATGGTCAGTTCGTCGGTGCGGGTGCGCATGGGAGTCCCCGCCACGCCGACGATGTCGCCCACGTCGAGCAGTTTGAACAGTTCGTAGCTCGCCTCGCCCACGGCGTCCTTCTGGATCAGCGCCTGGAGCCGGCCGGCGCGGTCCTGGAGGGCCACGAAGGCGGCCTTGCCGAAGGAGCGGATGGCCATGATCCGCCCGGCGATGACGTAGGCGTCCTTGCAGCCTTCCAGTTCTTCGCGGGTTTTCTGGCCGTGGTGGCGCTTGACGTCGTCGGTGGTGTGGGTGACGTTAAAATCGTTGGCGTAGGGGTTGACGCCCTTCTGGCGCAGCTGTTCGAGCTTGGCCAGCCGCGCCTGGAAGAGCTCGCTCGTTTCCTTCATAACATCCTCATTTCATTCGTTCTTTCGGACGATCGGCAGGGATCCGCCGGCCGGGAAAACGGTGGGTATATCTACCTTAGAATGGGCGGCGGAGTCAAGCGAATTGCCGGCGTATCGAGCCGGTGTATTCATGAGACGGCGTCTTCCACCCCAGATTGTCCGGCTGAAATAGTGGAAACTTCTAGACAAACGAATTGCTGGGGATAATAATATTTATTAATTTTATATCGCTTGACAAATATCATGCTGGGGGGGATATTTTCCGATTGGAGTTCCTAATAATGTAGCCTAATAACAAGTTGAGGCAATTGTCATGTCCAGAATAAGGCGTGCTATTGCTAGTACAGTTCCAGTCGTGATTTTTTGCATGGCTGTTTTTGCATCTATGACAATGGCATCGGCCGAGCAAAAAATCACGATCGGAGGAGACGACGATGAACAGGTGTCGGACTTCATCGTCCTCGACACCGAAGGCGCGACGGTGACGGAAAACGAGATTTTCCTGCCCGTCCGGCTGGAGCTGGCGTCCGGCGAAGCCGCGCGGGAGTGCGCCAGCTTCATCCGGGTCGCCGTCGTCGGCTACGACCAGCTCTCCTACGCCGCGCCGGGCGCGCCGGAAGCGCGGCCGCTGGCGACGCTCATCAAGGAACGCTTCGACCTGCTCGCCATCGACGGGGCCGAACTGGCGTCCCGTCCCGGCGAGCTGGTCATCCCGCTGCCGTCCGGCAGGACGCCCTTCCTCACGCTGCTTCTGGAGACCCGCGTCGTCCGATCCGGTGGCGCGGCCAGCGGAAGCAGCCCATTCCTTTATCTCGTCTTCTCCGAGGAGAAGGGGCGGTATGAGATCGCGACCTCCACACGTTTCTACGAGGCGCAGTTGAAATTTTATCCGCCGGACGTCGCCGCGCAATGCGCGCCCAGCCCGAAGACCTGCGGCATGGCGATCCGGAAGTCGGACGTCCAGCGCAAATCTTTTCGCTAACCCCTCGCCGGGATGGAGGCATAGCCATGAAACGCCGAATCGTCGTCGCGGCTCTCGCTGCCGTTGTTTTCCTGGCCATGAACGGTCAGGCGTGGGCTTACACACACAACTTCACAATCTGGGTGGAATTTGCGGACGGAAGGACTCAAAATGTTTCGCAGGATCTTCTGGAAGATCCTGTCTCCGGGGACTCTCAGTTGCCCAATTATTGCGTAAATTTTAGGTATCGCTATAACAGCACTTGGTACACCTTGACGATGGCCATCGCAAATGATGATGGATACGCTTCCAAATCTATATCACTAGCTTATGTACCTGACCGAGCAGACGCAATCATCAAACTGGAGGACTGCAATGCAAGTGATACCCATCGTTGGATCGTGACTGATGTGGATGACACCGTACCCGATCAGGTACTAGCTGCTTACATCACGACACCACCTCCGTCTGGATCAACTTACAATTGGGATTTCTCGACCATCTACTACGCTACCAGCGGCGACAAGCAGGTTCGCGCGGAAGTGCATGCCACGACGGATCATTTCTACGATACTGTCATCACGACGACATCGTTGCTTCAAACGCGCTGGGGCATCGCCGGGTCGTCCGGCACGGAACAAATGAGATTTAGAGTAGATCCGTACTGGAATACTCGAATTGGATGTGGAGAAATGGACTGCGATGTTTATGAGCCGTTTGCCGCTCATCAGAAAACCGATTGCCGCGACAATGATCGGACATCCCATGAGCTTGGTCACAGTGTTATGTGCGCACTCCACAAAGGCACCGACCAAGCTCCAGGATTTCTTCCCTTCGGAGTCGGTGTCTATTGCTGGCCGATAGCCGGATCGTGCACCGAACAGGAGGCGGGCCAATATCCCACCGAGTGGGGAAGGGCAGCCTACGTCGAGGGGTTCGCCGATTTCGTCGCCACAGCCGCCCGGTGGGCCTACAATACGACTAACACGCCGGCGTTCAGAGGCTATAACATGGAAGGCGTCGATAATCCGAGCGGCGATAGAATGTGCGAAAGCTACAACAATAAATACATGTTCCGGCACTCGAAAAACTTTGCCCGGTACCTCTGGGACCTCTACGACGACCACAACGATATTTCCGCCTACAACCTGAAAAGCGGAATCGGTGGGTATTCGGACAGCAACTACATCCAGATATTCACCATCTTCAACGAGATGGCCAGCTTCCACACGGCGACGAGCGGCACGCCTAACCGCTACCAGGATAATGGCTGCGACGAGCGGGAGGACCAAACATCATCGGGATACCATTTCGATCAACCCAATCCCCGCGACGAATGGTGGCATCTGGACGACTACCTCGTTTCCAACGGCTACACCTCGCTGGCCGACTGGAGCACGAAGATGTACTATATGAACTGTCTGCGTGTATGGTGGAACGACGCCGTCAACGGCACATTCCGCTGGTACGGGCCGGGGCGGAGCCCCTTCTGCCTGGTTGACGCCAACTGCCCTGGGGGGCAGACCTGCAATGCCTCGACAGGCTTTTGCCAATAAGAAAAGGAGATGTAGCCATGTCGATACTTCAAATCACGCTGGCCGTTCTGGCCAGTCTCGTCCTGGCCCATACGCCGCCGAGCGGTCGCATCGAAGGGTCGCCTTGGTACGGGCCTTGCGACGAGAACAGCCAGTGCGAAAAAGGATATTGCTGTACGAGGGACTCCACCAGTAGGAATTGTTGCACCGACGAATCTGAGGACCCATACTGCGTGGAAGATCACGACACAAGTTTCTGCATGGAATGCCTGGAGGATGCTCATTGCCCCGCCGGAGAGAACTGCATCCAATGGGTCTGCCTCAAGCCATGCGAGGAAAGCGAGGATTGCCCTGCCGGCCTGATGTGCATGGAGCCTGGCGTTTACTCTTGGGAAGAGGTCGGGAATCATTGTGTGGAGTGCCAGGTTCATGAGGATTGCCAACCCGATCACCTCTGTGATCCCGCTTGGGGCTGCGCCCCAAGTCCCGACGCCTGCTTCGACGATGCGTTCTGCGTGGAGCATTATCCGACTCAGCCGCACTGCGTAATCGGCGAGGGCAAGTGCGTGCAGTGTTTGAGCGACGAACACTGCAACACGGCCGATGGCGAAAATTGCTACGAGAACAGCATATGCGGAAATTGCCTAGATGATTCGGATTGCCCGAATGAAACCGACCGGTGCTCGGTCTACCGGTGTGTACCTCCCATGCCTGACGACGGCGACGCACCCGCCGATGGTGACTCCGTTTCGCCGGGCGATGAGGACGGCGACGCACTTACGGACGCCGAAACGCCAGCGGACACTGATGCTAAGGACTCCGGTTGCGGGGCGGGGCCGGCGTCCCTGTGGTGGCCGCTGGTGACGGCGCTGATCGGCCTTCGCCGCCGCCGCCGGTAAGAGTCCATCCCAATAGGTTACCGAGAGAGCCAGACAAGGGGCTTAAGCCCCTTGTCTAGCCTAAGGGGATGTAGTCATGTCGCTGCTTCAAATCACGCTAACTGTTCTGGCAAGCCTCGTCCTGACCCATACACCACCGAACGACCGGATTGAATGCGCGGCCTATTATGGGCCATGCCCGGAAGATAAGAACTGTGAGAAAGGCCACTGTTGTTGGGAAGGCTCGGAGAATCCGGACTGTACCGCCCTAGGCATGGGCGGTTTCTGTGCTGAATGCCTCGTCGATGAACACTGTCCTTCCGGCCAAAAATGCATCTACTGGGTATGTGTCTCTCCGTGTGGCAACGAGGGGGAATGTCCAGAGAACCTTTACTGCTTGGAGAGTGAAATTCCCTATATCGAGAATTTAGAGGGATACTGCGTAGAGTGCCGTATGGACGAAGATTGCCCACACGATCACTTTTGCAACCCAAGTACAGGTTGCTGCCCAAGTCCTGTTGCCTGCTTCGACGATGAATTCTGCGCGGAGAACATTCCGACGCAGCCCTACTGCGTGATCGGCGAGGGCAACTGCGTCCAATGCCTGAACGACGGACATTGCGACGCGGCCAAAGACGAGTGGTGCTTCGAGGGTTTCTGCCGCAACTGCCATGAAGATTCGGATTGCCCCCCTCTCCCCGACCACCCCGAATGGGGAAACGGACAATGCATAGTCAATCAATGCGATTGGGGGAGCGTTGAGGACGGCGACACGCCCGCCGACGGCGATTCGCCCGACCCCGAGGACGGTGATTCCGTTTCACCGGGCGACGGAGACGGCGATGCGATTATGGCAGACGGCGATTCGACGGTGGGCGACGCCGACGCGCCTGCGGATGCCGACGCCAAGGACTCCGGCTGCGGGGCGGGGCCGTTGTCCGTGTGGTGGCCGCTGGCAGTCGCGCTGCTCGGCCTTCGCCGCCGCCGGGCGTAAAGCGCTTCCCAACGCAACGGGATATCCGTCGGGCTTGGTGTCGCAGGGGCGAATTGCCGGCGTATCGCCGGCGGCTACAGCGTCTTGGTCACTTTCTGCAGGTACTTCGGGTGATCCGGGTCCAGGCCGCGCGCCAGGGAGAGGTAATAAGCGAAGAGCTGGCCGGGGATGATGTACGTTACGGGCGTCGCCACTTCCGGCAGGGCGCGCGGCATCATGAAGTGTATCGTGGCGTAGTGCCGCGTCTCCGGCGTATTGGAAAAGATGATCGATTCCGATCCCTTTTCGCGCAGATTGCGGGCCACGGCGAGCATCGGCTCCGACATCTTGCCGCGCGTGACGAACATCAGCGTCGGAAACCCTTCATGGATCATGGCGATCGGCCCGTGCATGAAATCGGCCACGGAAAAGGCCTGGGCCGGCAGATAGCACGTTTCCATGAGCTTCAGCGCCATTTCCTTCGCCGTGGCGTAATGATAGCCGCGCCCCAGGACCACGGCCTGGTCGGCGAAACGATAACGCTCGACGCGCTCCTTGATCAGCGATTCGGACTGCAGCACCTGTTCCGCCGCCTCGGGCATCTTGCCCAGGAGGTCCAGCGTCGTGCGGCGCCGCGCCCAGGCGGCGGCGAGCATCAACAGCGCCATGCACTCCGTGACGTAGGTTTTCGTCGCCGCCACCGACTCCTCGCGGCCGGCGTGCAGGTAAATGACGACGTCGGCGTGCTTGGTGATCGACGAGTTGCGGGTGTTGGTGATCGCCAGGGTCAGCGCGCCCGCGGCCCGGGCGTGCTCCATGTAGCGGTTGACGTCGGTGCCTTCGCCCGACTGGGAGACGCCGACGACCAGCGATTTCTGGGTCTGGATGTCGGCGTGGTAGATGGTGACGACGGAGGGCGCGGCGAGGTGGGCGGGAATGCCGACCATCGATTCGATCAGATATTTGCCGTAGAGCGCGGCGTTGTCCGAGGTGCCGCGAGCGACGAAACTGACGAGCGAGATGTCGTGCGACTGGAGGTAGGCGGCGAGCTTCTCGATTTTCCCGCCTTCGCGCTGATAAAGCCGGGCCAGGGCTTCCGGGCTTTCCTTGATCTCCTTCAACATGCGGAACATCGGACCTCCTTCGCTCCTCGACGGGCATGGGTTGGGCAAGCGCATCTTAGGCAACGCGCCTAGGCCCTGTCAAGCCGGGCTTTTGACGCGCTTGACGCAGCGCGCGGCTTCGACGACAATCAGGCGACGTCTCGCAAAGTTCTGGACATTGGGCTGCGCCCGCGCGCGCCGAAGGGGGATGCGATGAGATGCCCGAAGTGCGGAGCGCAGGTGGTGGAAGGCGCGGCGTATTGCGGCGTGTGCGGTTACGCTGCTTCACGCCCCGCGCCGTCTCCAGAACCGACGCCTTCCGTGTCACCTCCGACGGAGGTGACATCGCACGAAGGAATCATTGCCGGCTCACTCGCCGACGGCTGGGCGGTATTTAAAGCCAATGCCGGCTATTTGATTCTGATCACTTTGGGCGGATTGCTTGGCCTTTTTATCTTCGCTTCAGTCATTTCGAGACTGATTGGATTCGAGTCCGCGCTCGGGCTTATAGGAGCAGGCTTAGTAAATGGTTTTTTTGTCACATGCATCTATGGAGGTATGCTTAAAATTATATTAACAATGGCCCGACGACAGGAACCTGTGCTCTCTGATCTTTTCGCTGGTTTCAAATACTTTTTCTCGATGGTCGCTATCGAGATGGTTTTGTATTTCTTTTTGTGGGTAAGTGGACTTCTTATTTTTATCGTAGCTTCGATATTTTTTAAAAGCTTCTTTGCGCCTCTCAAAGACAGTCAGTTGATGCAGTTATTTTCTCCGAGCATCGCTGTTTTCGCGCTATGGGTGCTTTTTATTTGCTTTATCGCTTTCTTCTGGGTCTTTTTTCTCTCGCCGCTTTTACTTCAAGTAATGGCGCTTCGAGTAGGCGTGGTCGATGCGTTAAAGCACGTTCGGCAACAATACAAGATCGGCAGCTACATTCTATTTTGCGTCTATGCGGCGCTTATTTGTGCTAGCGGGACCATATTCTTCGGTCTTGGCTTGCTTGTAACGTGCCCGTTTGCTGTGGCGGCTGTAGTAGCTTTCTATAACCGTGTTCTGGTCCTCAACCCGCCAAAGTACTGAAAGGCGACTCCCGAAAGCAAAACGCCTCCCCGGCCGGGAGGCGTTTCCACTTCGTAGCGGAAAAACTTCGTTTACGGGCAGGCCCAGGCGCCGAGCATGCGGAAGAAGACCGCCGCGTCGTCGAAGTTCTGCATCGTGCAGTCGAACTCGCCGCCGGTCCCGCCTTCCCGCACGGTCACCGCGCAGGGGCCGATGGCGAAGTAATTGACGATCGCCTCGCCCGCCTTGAGCGCCCAGGAGAACTGCACGTTGTCGCCCGGCAGGATGTAATCGCGCGGACCGTCGTAGGCGGGGAGTTTCAACGAAACGATGTCGTCCATCGAGCCCGGCGCGTACATCTGCACCCGGTATTCCTCGCCCACGGTTTCGCAGCCTTTCTGCCAGGTCTCGTTGAGGCCGTAAACATAGGGCCCCTCAAGCCCCTGTTCATCGACGTCGAAGCAGAACTTGCCCGCCTCGGGCGTGCACATCGTCAATTCGGCCTCTCCCGCTTCGCCGTCGCCGTCGCTTTCAACATCGCCGTCGCTCTCCACGCCGTCGCCGTCCGTCGCGTCGCCGTCGCCCGCGCCGTCGCCGTCCGTCTGCGAATCATCCGTACCGTCGCCGCCGCATCCCGCCGTCGCGAAAAGCGCGAAGAGCGCGAAGAGCGCCGCCAGGATCGTCCATCGCCAAAACCTGCGCGTCATGCTCGTTCTCCTTTTTTTGCGTCGGGTCGAGACCGGTTCGCCCGAGGCGCGGCGCCATTCTGACAAAAACGGCAGGGACTTGTCAACGCGGCGTTGCGGGCGAGCCTCAAGGGGTGCGGTCGCTGGAACGCTGGCAGACGTCCGGGTCGGAGCAGCCGCAGGAGCCGGCGCTGCAATCGTAGGGGAAGGGAATCGGGTACTGTTCCGAGAAGCAGGCGTGGCAGAAGCTGTCGCCGTCGGCGCGGGTGGCGGCGATCATGCCTTCGAGCGAGAGATAGGCGAGCGTCGTGGCGTTGAGCATTTCGCGGATTTCCCCGACGGAATGCGTCGCGGCGATCAGCTCGCTTTTCGTCGGCGTGTCGATGCCGTAATAGCAGGGCGAAATCGTCGGCGGCGAACTGACGCGCATGTGCACTTCCTTCGCCCCCGCGTCCCAGAGCATTTTGACGATCTTCTTCGCCGTCGTGCTGCGCACGATCGAATCGTCGATGACCACCACCCGCCGGCCCTCGATCACGGCGCGGACGGGCAGAAGCTTCAGCTTCACGCCGAAATGGCGGATCTGCTGCGTCGGCTCGATGAAGGTCCGGCCGATGTAGTGGCTGCGGATGAAGCCCATCTCGAAGGGAATGCCCGACGCCCTGGCGTAGCCGATCGCCGCCGGCACGCCCGAGTCGGGGACGGGGATGACCACGTCCGCCGCCACGCCGGATTCGCGGGCCAGCTGCTCGCCCATCCGCTTGCGCACCTCGTTGACGTTGTGGCCGAAGAGGAAGCTGTCGGGCCGGGCGAAATAGACGAACTCGAAGATGCACTGGCGGCGGTGCGGCGCGGCGGGCAGGGCCTGCATCGACTGCAGTTCGTTGTCGCCCTGGATCACCACCATCTCGCCGGGCTCGATCTCGCGCACGAAAGCGGCGTCGATCAGCGACAGGGCCGTCGTCTCCGAGGCCAGAACCCAGCTGCCGTCGTGCTTGCCCAGGACGAGCGGCCGGAAGCCGAAGGGATCGCGCACGGCGATCAGTTTGCCGGGAACGAGAAAGAGCAGGGAATAGGCCCCCTGCACCTGACGGCAGGCATCGACGATGCGCTCTTCGATCGTCGGTTTTTTCGAGCGGGCGATGAGGTGGACGAAAATCTCGGTGTCCATCGTCGCCTGGAAGATCGAGCCCTGGGACTCCAGCTGGCGGCGCAGCACGCCGGCGTTGACGAGATTGCCGTTGTGGGCCACGGCGATCTGACCCATGGAGAAAGTGATTTGAAACGGCTGGGCGTTTTTCGGGTGGCTGCCGCCGGCGGTGGAGTAGCGGACGTGGCCGATGCCGGTCCGGCCGGGAAGCTTCTGCAGCACGTCCTCGGTGAAGTTCTCGGCCACCAGCCCCATGACCCGCTGGACGTGGAGCCGTTCGCCGTCGTCGGTGCAGATGCCGGCCGATTCCTGGCCGCGGTGCTGGAGGGCGTGCAGGCCGAGGTAGGCGTAACGGGCCGCTTCCTCGTGGTTGAAAATGCCGAAAATGCCGCACTCGTCGTGGAACTTGTCGAACATGTCCGGATTGCTCCCCAAACACAGGCGGGCGGACGCGCCCCGCGTCCGACGAAGGTCCTTCGTTAGCACGAAAGCCCCGCCCCGTCAATACAAACAAGCGCCCAAGCTTGCCTCGCCGCGGGCCATTGGCTATAGTGGGACCCTGTTTTGCCGCCAAGGACGCAGGATGCTGAAAGCAGGCTACGGCCAGGTCGAGATCACGCCCACCGGCCCCGTGCCGCTGGGCGGCTACTTCACCCTCCGCGACCGGATCAGCGAAGGGCTGCGCGATCCGCTGTTCGTCCGCGCCCTGGCCTTCGACGACGGCAAGACTCGTTTCGTGCTCGTCGTCTACGACTTGCTGCTCATTTCCGAGCAGATGGTCCAGGGCCTGCGCAGCCTGCTTGGCGACGCGCAAGCCTCCGTGCTGCTCTGCGCGACGCACACGCACTCGGCCCCCGGCGGTTTCTGGGACACCTTCGTTGCGCGGCTGGCGCTGGGCGGAGCGCGGCCGGGCATGCTGTCGTTTCTCGTTGACGCCGGGGCGCGCGCGGCTCGGGCGGCCTTAGGCGACCTCGCCCCGGCGACGTGGGCCGTGCATACCGACCGCATCCCGTCCTTGGCGAAGAACCGCCGCGACAAGGCCGGTCCGGTCGATCCGGGGCTGTGGACGCTGCGGATTTCCCGCGCCAGGAAAGGCGGCGACCTTCTGCTTGTCGGTTTTCCCGGCCACCCGGTGATTGTCGCCGAGCGCGCCTTCAAGATGGTCTCGGCCGACTTTCCCGGCGAGGTGGTGCGGCGGCTGGAGGCCATCGACGGCGTGGCGCACGCCGTGTTCGTCAACGGCGCGCTGGGCGGCGTGGATGTGTTCTTTCCCGAAGCGCCGATCGGCGCCGACGAAAACCTCGCCCTGCAGGCCGCCCCGATCGCCGAGGCGGCGGCGAAGGTATTGGCGGCGGGTTTGCGCCAGAAAGGCCGGCTCGCCTTCGCCTCGCACGAGGAGCCGCTGCCCGCCCGCACGGACGTGCGGCCGATGTTCGACGATCAGCCGCGCTGGGCGGCCGCCGTCGCGCCGCTGGCGCGCCTGGCCGGCTACGCCTTTTCCCGCGCCCGCATCGACCGCTACCGCTTGCAGGGCTTCGCGCTGGACGAGGCCGTCTTCGTCGGCGCGCCGGCGGATTTGGGCGTCTCGGTGTCCCTCGCCATCCAGGAGGCGGCGCGCGCCAGGGGCTTCGCCGCGCCGTTTGTCGCCTCGCAGTGCGACGGCTACATCGGCTATCTGCATCGCCGCGACGACTACCGTCGCGCGCCGTCGAAGGAAACGCTCGGCATGGCGATCTACGAGAACGTCATGGGCATGTTCGGCCGCGAGATGGGCGAGCGCCTGCTCGTCGCCGCCAGCCGGCTGCTCGGCGAGCTCGCGGACGAAAGAACATAGGCAAGGGGTCGGATGGAAATCGCGCTTGTCGTCGGATTGGCTCTGCTCGCCGTGGCCGTGGTCGCAGGTTTCGCGCTGCTTTTCCGGCGTCTGACCGCTTTGTCCGCGCCGCGCGAGGACGCGGCGTTCGCGCTGCTCCAGTCGCAGCTGGCCGACTTGCGCGGCGAAATCACGCGCGGCGTCGCCGAGGCCCAGCACCGCACGGGGGAGCGCGTGGACGCCCTGGCCGACCGCGTCGATCGGAAGCTGGCCCAGACGGCGGAAAGTTTCGACCGCAAGCTGGCGCAGACGACCGAGGCGGTGGAGCGCAAACTCGGCGAGGGGGCGACGCTGGTTCAGTCGTCGGCGAGCGAGACGCAGCAGCGGCTCGACGGCGCGGCGCGCGCCATGGGCGAGGTGGAGCGGCGCCTCGCCGAACTCAAGGAAACCAACAGCCGCCTCCAGGACTACGCGCGCAACCTCCAGGACCTGCAGGACATCCTGCGCGCCCCGAAGCTGCGCGGCGTCTGGGGCGAACTTTACTTGGGCGACCTGCTCGCCCAGGTTTTGCCCGCCGAGTATTTCACCTTGCAGCATCGCTTCAAGAACGGCGACGTCGTCGATGCCGTGGCGAAACTCGGCGACAAGCTCGTGCCGATCGACGCCAAATTCCCGCTGGAAAACTTCCGCCGCCTGATCGGCGCGCCCGACGCCGAGCAGGCGAAACTGCGTCGGATTTTTCTGGCCGACGTGAAGCGGCGCGTCGATGAGATCGCCGGCAAATACATCCAGCCCGACGAGGGCACGCTCGACATCGCCCTGATGTACATTCCGGCGGAGAACGTCTACTACGAAACGTTCGTGCGCGCCGTGGACGGGGACGACGCCATCGTCCAGTACGCCTTGGGCAAGCGCGTCATTCCCGTCTCGCCGAACACGATCTACGCCTATTTGCAAGTCCTTCTGTTGGGCATCCGCGGGCTGCAGGTGGAAGCCAACGCCCAGGCGATCCTCTCCATGCTCGGCCGCTTGAAGGTGGATTTCGAGCGCGTGCGCGAGGAATTCGACAAGGTCGGCGTCCATCTGGGCCACGCGGCGAAGGCGCACGATCAGACGGGCAAGCGCTTCGAGCGGGTTGCGCGCCTGCTCGCCTCGCAGGCGCACGAAGCGGACAACGGAGAGGAATGATCCCGCACTGCCTGCTTGGCGCCAGTCCTCCCTATGTCTTTTGCAAAAAGTGAGACCCGAGGGTTTCGAGAACTGATTTTTCTCGTTTGCATACATTTTCTGCTTTATGGTAGGGTTCCTCCGTCCCGAAGGGAGAAACACCCGGTCGGGGGCGCCAAATGGGATGAAAGCGCTCTGCATTCGCCAAGTTGCCGTTTTCAAAAAAAGGATGTCAGCCGTTCAGAAGCGGGATCCTCAAGGGTTGGATTCCGGCCGAGAAATAGAGCTAAGGAGAATCCGCCATGCCCCTTTCTACCATGCTATTTCGATCCGTCTTGCTGATGATCCTGGCGATTGGGTTGGCTTCCTGCTCCGACGCGGACGTGAAGGTATCGGACGGAGACAGGGACGGAGAAGCGGACTCCGACGGCGACGCCCTGCCCGACGGCGACGGCTTGCCGGGCTGCGACGAAACCTCCGGCTGCTGCGAGGACGGTGTCGCGGTCAACAACGGCGCGCCCTGCGCCGACGACGGCCAGGCCTGCACGGAGGACTACTGCCTCAACGGGGCCTGCGTCCATCCCGTCCTCTCGGGCTATTGCCAGATCGGCGACCAATGTTTGAAGACAGGAGCGGTGAATCCCGACAACGAATGCGAGGAATGCGACGCAGGGCTGAACCGGGAAGGCTGGACGCCCCTGTCGGGGACGCCCTGCGCCGACGACGGCCTGGCCTGCACCGAGGACGCCTGCGATGCTGGCGAATGCGCTCATCCGCCGGTGGACGGCTATTGCGTCCTCGAAGCGGAATGCGTGACGGCGGGGACGACGCGGGAGCGGAACGACTGTTTGGTCTGCGATCCTTCCGTGGACGCCTTGACCTGGACGCCGCTGTCGGACGTCCCCTGCGCGGACGATGGACTGACTTGCACGGCGGACGTCTGCGGCGAGGGCGTTTGCGGCCATCCGCCGTTGGAAGGGTATTGCGCGATCGGCGATGCCTGCTTCGTCGCGGGCGACGCCAATCCGGAGAACGTCTGTCTGGCTTGTGATCCGTCGGTGGATGCGACCTCGTGGAGTCCGCAGAGCGAGGTCGCCTGCGCGGACGACGGCGTGCCCTGCACGGACGACGTGTGTCAGGCGGGCGTCTGCGAACATCCGGTGTCGGCGGGTTTCTGCCTGATCGGCGGCGGCTGCGTGGCGGACAAGACCTTGTCGGAGACGGACGCCTGCCGCATCTGCGACGTGGCGACGAATCAAAACGACTGGAGTCCGGCGGACGGGGTGTCCTGTCCGGACGACGGGATTTCGTGTACGGCGGACGTCTGCATGGCGGGGGATTGCACGCATCCGGCGCAGCCAGGATTTTGTTTGATCGACGGCGTCTGCGTGACGAACGGAACGATGTCGGAGACGGAAGCCTGTCGGATCTGCGATGCGGAGGCGAACCCGGCGGGGTGGAGCCCGGCGGAAGGCAGGGCCTGCGCGGACGATTTTCTGCCCTGCACGACGGACCTATGCCACGCGGGGGATTGCGTGCACGCGTTGCAGGCGGAGTGGTGCCTGATCGGGGGGATCTGCGTGGAGGAAGGCGAGACATCAGCGACGCAGGAATGCCGGGTGTGCGATCCGGAGTCGAATCCTGTGGGTTGGACTTCGGCGAACAACGCGCCCTGCGCCGACGACGGCGACTCATGCACGCAAGACATCTGCCAGTCGGGCGTATGCCAGCATTTGCTGCAGGAGAATTCCTGCCGGATCGGCGGGGAATGCTACGCGTCGGGGGAGACGAATCCGGGCAACGTGTGCCAGTCGTGCCAACCGTCGATCGTGACGAACGCCTGGTCGAATCGGACGGGGTCCTGCGAGGTGGACGGGATCGTCTGCACGGCGGGAACGTGCCAGAGCGGCGTCTGCCAGGAGACGGCGATTACGGAGGGCTACTGCCGCATCGGCGGCGTCTGCTACACGAACGGGGCGGGCAACCCGAGCAACGATTGCCAGCGCTGCACCTCGACGCTGAATCAGCAGGCGTGGAGCGCCAAGCCGAACGGCGCGGCCTGCGACGACGGCGATCCCTGCACCCCGACGGATACGTGTCAGAGCGAGGCTTGCACGGGGTCGGGCTACATTGCGAACGACTGCACGGACTACACGAAGTGCGGGCCGTCGCCCTCCGAATGCCACGACTGCGGGGATTGCGCGGGGCCGGATCAGGTGTGTTGGAGCTGCGATAGTTCGGTGCAAAGCTGCTGGGCTGGCGAAGGGATCGACACGGGCGTCTGCGCGCCGAACGCGGGCGGCGACTGCGGCGACACCAGCGGCCTGCAAGCCGGAAGCCCCTGGGCGATGCGGGGCGGATGTCCAACGCATCAGGGGCGCAGCGCTTATCGTGGTCCGACTCGTCCGATATTAAAATGGAAGTACCAAATAGAAGGCATCATTCAATCTTCCGCCGCCATCGGCGCGGATGAGATGATTTACGTTGGCTCCGTCTCGGGAAACTTCTTCTCGTTCAAGCCTAATGGTTCTGTCTACTGGCAGGTTAGCTCTTTGGGACCGATATGGGGCTCGCCAACCTTGGGGAGCAACAGCTCGATCTATTTTGCCGACAATTCCGGCTACCTGAACGCCTATGATCCGTTCGGTCGGTTGTTGTGGCGTTTTTCCACGAATGGGGATAGCGCCTCTTCACCGAACATCGATGGCGACGGCAATGTTTATATCGGCTCTTACGACGGTCATCTTTACGTCGTCAATGGTTCGGGGAATGAAATCAGGCGTTTCGACACGGGCGGGCTCGTGTCGGATTCGCCGGCGCTTCTTGCCGACGGAACAGCTTACTTCGGGGCGTTTACCTCAAATAAATTTTTCAGCATCACTCCCGCCGGGGATCAGCGATGGGCGTTTGAGACGGGCGGCGGCATCAACGCTTCGCCTGCCATCGGCGCCGATGGGACGGTTTATTTTGGCTCTGAGGACAAGTTCCTTTATGCGCTCAGCCCGGACGGCGACCTTAAATGGAAGTTCGGTGCAGGCGATAAAATTTCATGGTCGGCGCCGTCTATCGGCTTGGATGGGACGGTTTATTTCGGAGCATGGGACGGGTTTATGTACGCTTTGAATCCCGATGGCAGCCTGAAATGGAAAGCAGCCGTCGGTGCGGTAAGCTCGGGACCGGTCGCCGACGCCGACGGCAATTTGTATGTGGGAACCCGGGCCGATCAGTTCGTCTCGCTGACGCCGGACGGACAGGTCCGGTGGCAGTTTCCATTCACGGGGTCGGCGAGTTCCTCTGCGGCGATAGCGCCGGATGGAACGCTATATTTTGGCGCGAGTGACGGCTATTTCTACGCCCTTCAGGACTGCGCGCCCAACTCGCACTGGTGCGGCGCGGGAAAGTGGTACACATGCAACGGCGCGGGCACGGCCCTGGCCGGCGAGCCCGCCGATTGTCCCGGCGGCTGCGACTGGGGCGTTTGCATGCAGAAGCGCTCGCTCTGGTGCAAGGGTAGTTTTCTCGGCAAAGTCCTCGTGCCGGATTCCGAAACCTTGCGCATCTCCCGGCCGCACATGACGCTGGAGGCGTGGGTCAAGACCGACAGCGGCACGCCAAGCCAGATTTTCGCTAAAGGCGCGTGGGCATCGTCAAACGTGAACTACGTGTTAAGCGCATGGGGCTCCGGCGGTGTTTGCAATATTAGTTTTGGCGTCAACCATGACGGAACGAATTATTCCTGGAGGGCCACAAAAAACAGCGCAACGACCGGATCCTGGACGCATGTGGCGGCAGTGCTCGACGACGACGCGCAGGAAGCTCGCACCTACTGGAACGGCGAGCGGCTGACCGATTTTACGCTGTCGCCTCCAAGCTGGCCGGCCGGCCTTTCGCTGCCCGTGCACGGCGAACTGCAAATCGCCCCCGGCTCGGCCGATACGTTCATCGATGAGCTGCGCATCTCCGACATCCCACGCTACACGGCCAGCTTCACGCCGTCGAAGCGCTTCGAGCCCGATGGTCATACGCGGCTCTTGCTGCACTTGGACGAAGGTTCGGGGACGACGGCGCACGATTCGTCGCCTTACGAGAACCATGGTGAAATCTCGGGAACGACGACGTGGTCGGCGGACGTCCCGGCGCGGTAGCCTCGCTCGCCTAAATAAAAACGGGGAGACGCCCACCCGCGTGCGTCTCCCCGCCAGTCCGGCCCGAAGGCCGGAACTGAAGGCATGTCTGCGTCAGATGCGGAACTTCGCGCCGAGCCACAGGGTGCGCTGATCGGCCGCGCCCACTCCCGGCGAGCCGCCCAGATCGTCGAACATGAAGCGCAGGTAAACGTCGAGATCGCCGTCCACCAGCGTCCCGCCGACGGTAAGGGCGACGGGGATGACCACGCGGTCGCCGAAATTGCCGGTGGGGTAGATGGCCAGCGTCGCCCCGGAGGACAGGTCGATAAACAGCATCTCGATCGGGTTGTAGGACAAGCCGTAATCGAGCATCAGATCGACCTGGAACGACTCGCCGCCGCTTGTAAGAACATAGTCCTTGTTGACGAAGGACACGTCGGCGGTGAGCCCGCCGTGAACTTTCAGCATGTTCTCGAAGATGATGTATTGCGCCGGCACGCCGATGAAAAGACCGACGAGCTGATCGCCGAATTTATCCACGTAGGTGCGATCGCCCGGGAAGTAGACGCCGAAATCGAGGCCCAGGTACGGCATGAAGGTGTAACGGCCGAAAATCGTCGCGCCGCCGAAAGCGGTCGAAGTTCCACGGCCGTCGCTGTAATCCAGCGCTTCGATGAGCGCGCCAAGCTGGAAATTGTCGGATAAGCCGTAGGTGTAGTCGAGGTTGAGCTTGATGTCCTTGGCGACGCGGCCGCTGTTAAGCCCCAGGCCGACGTCGAGGCCGATCTGATGGGTGCTTTCCAGAAGCGTCAGCGGACGGCCGGAATAGGCCGCCGGATACCCTTCTTTGGCCTGGACGGCCCCGGAGGCGAGCAACAGCGCGGCGACGGTTGCCAACAGCAGCGTTTTCTTGAACATTCTTTTCCCTCCCAAGTACAAAAGTTTGCTGGGTTTTCTTCCTCGCCGGGCGCTTATACGCCGACAAGATACCATGCTCCATGGATCTAGAATGACACACCAGTCATTGACTGACACGTCATTCTAGTTATTATGACTCACTTGTCAACTTTTTTCTTGAGAACCCCGGCCCGGATAACTTACGCGTGCGGGGTTAGGAGGGTGTTTCGTTTTATTACAAAGTAAGATCAAATACTTAAATAAGACAAGGGGCTTAGGCCCCTTGTCCGCCGGTAAATATTCGTTCGCTTACGGCCGGGTATTGGAACCGTGTCGGCTCAAGCCAGACGGAAACCGCGTCGCCCGAACAGGAACGCCGCCGCCAGGATCGGGAAAAACAATAAGGAACCGCCGCCCGTGCCTTGGCACGATCCGCCGCTCTCGTCCTCGGCATCGCCATCCGGGGTGTCGCCATCCGGGGTGTCGCCATCGGGGGCATCGCCATCCGGGGTGTCGCCATCAGGGGCATCGCCGTCGGCTGGACTTTCTTCGGCAAGACCCACGGCGCCCAGGCTGAAATGATCGGTTTCGATCCGCCAACCGGCGGCGACGGCTTCGCCGCCGATCGCCTCCCACTCGTTTTCGTTGTCAAGCACGGTCCACCAGCCGGTCACGTCGCGCCCGGCCGCCGCTTCCGAGGAATAGGGCAGCACCACCGAGACCGGCGAGGCGAATTGCAGCCCGGCCGGCTCGAAGCGAAACACGGGCCCCACGGCCTCCGTGCCGGGAATCTCCCTGTCCGTTTTGGTGATGCTTATTTCCGTATCCGCGTCCAGCGCCCCGACGGGAATTTCGACCGACGCGCCATCCGGATGATGAACCGCGCCGCCCTCCGGACCGACGTTTTCCGTCACGCTGTTCTCGTCGCCGTCCGGCGTATCGCCATCGGGGATATCGCCGTCCGTATCGCCGTCGGTCGCATCGCCGTCGGTCGTGTCGCCGTCGGTCGTGTCGCCGTCGGTCGTGTCGCCGTCGGTCGTATCGCCGTCCGTATCGCCGTCGGTCGGAGCCCCGCATTCGGGAAACATCTCGTCGTCCCATGGCAGGCAGGCCTCGCAGTCGCCCTTGGCCCATTCCGATCTGGGATCGAAACCGGGAAGGCACAACAGCATAAAATTGCTTGCGACGACAAAGGGGTCGGTATAATCCCTGTCCTCGGTCAGTTTCTGTTCTCCTATAGATACGCCGTCCGCGCCGCGGAGCGGAGGCGTACATTGCGCGGACACGGTTTCCATATAGCTTCCGGATTCTCCGGCTGTTCCGAAGGCGGCTTCGCGCAGGCTGATCGTCCCCTGGTAAAAGCCGGTCTGGATGGTCGCATGAATGTCGCCGAATACTGCGCCGCCGTTTCCCGAAATTTGCGGCTGACCGGGGCAGGTTTCGGATCCGTCGGTGCTCGTGCCGCTCAGTCCGCTCTTGCCGCCGTCGCCGCCGTTTCCGCCGTCCCCCGAGCCGATCGTGACCTTGTTGAGAAATACCGTTTCATCGGCCGCGAAGCGGGGAGCCCAATTCGCTCCGGCAAATCCGCCGTTTCCGCCCTTGCCGCCCGAGCCTCCGCGCCCAGGGGCGTAATATCCGCAGCTCGGCGGTTGAAGCATAAACGCGTTGCCGCCCTTGCCGCCCATGCCGCCCGGCCCGCCGTCGCCGCCCGAACCGCTGATGATCTCGACTTCGGCTTCCAGGTTGACGTTGCCCATGCCTTCCAATTGGAGATAGCTGCCCCTTCCGCCGGTCCCGCCGTTGCCTCCGTCGCCCCCGTTGCCGCCGGCGGCGATTTGACAGCTTGTTCGAAGCGAATCCGGGCCGTAGCCGCCCATGCCGCCCTCGCCGCCCTTGCTGCCGTCGCCGCCCTTGAGGCGAATCTCGGTGCGTTGTCCGATGGTCATCAGCCCGGCCGAGGAGGCTAAGAAGCCTCCGGCGTCGCCGCCGCTTCCGCCTTGAATACCCGCTCCGCCCGTCCCGGCGTAGTAGCCGCCGACCAACGAACTTCCCACGCTGCCGTCGCCGCCGAAACCTCCGGTCATGAGTTCAGGATTCGTCGGATCGGGACTCTTGCCGCCGCCAAGATCGATGACGGCGAGGCCGTCGATGGTCAGGCATCCGCCCGCCGCCAAAGTGAGAAGACTCCCGTATCCGCCGTTGCCCGACCAGCCGCCCGCGCCGCCTTTCCCTCCGTGGGCGATGAATTCTTGTTCAGTGCTGTATACCGCGTCGCCGCCGTCTCCACCCATGCCGGCCAGTCCGCCGTCGCCGCCGGACAGATCGATGAGCGCCTGTTCGTTGATCGTGAATTGATAAAGGGCGCGGATCGTAAGGCGTCCTCCGCGGCCGCCGTGGCCGCCGTTGCCGCCCGCTCCGCCGTCGCCGCCGTTGCCGATCACGTGGAATTCGTTTCCGACGCCCTGAATCTCTCGCGCTTCGCCGTCATGGCCATCTCCGCCGTTTCCGCCGTTTCCGCCGTCGCCGCCGGAAAGGTCGATCGTGCCGGTAATCAAGACATCGCCGCCCGCCATGATCGTCAAGGAGAAGGAATTCTGGCCGTCGCCGCCGTTCTGGCCCGCGCCGCCCGGATCGCCGTGGCCGCGATCCTCCGAAGTCGCCGCGCCGTCGGCGCCGTCCCCGCCGGGCGCGCCGTCGCGCTCGACGTCCAGATGCTCCCAGTCCGTTATCACGAGACCGTGAATGTGCACGGGGCCGGTCACGTTCAAGATAGTATCGCCGCGCAACCTGATTTTTCCGGTTTCGCCCACGTAGACTGAGTCGTAGGCGTATTCGCCGCCCGCAAGATTGGCGACCATGTTGCCGGTAAGTTCGAGTTTTTCCGCCCGGGCCGCCAATGGAGCGAGCAGAAAAAGAACCATTATCGCTGATTGTACGATGAATCGCGTCATCTCCGACTCCTTCTAGCCATGCGCGGGGCTGTTTGTTTCGCTATTTATAAATCAGACAAATTTTGAATTCAAGCAGGAAATTCAACTGGCCCGTTGAGATCTGACACTTAGTGGAATGGACGACGCCTTCTCAATCGAAATCTGGTAAATGGATATTCCGCAGATGATGATTTTGGTTGCAATCCGCCGCAAATCTGATAGCTTCCCTCCGTTTGGCCCGGCCCTGGATGGGCGGCCGGGTTCGCAAGGGAGGGACATCGATGCGCCTGTTGCGCTTTCCCCGCCCGAAAGCGGCGGGTTTTCGCGTGATTACGCACCTGCATTCGACGGCCTCGGACGGCGAGGCCAGCCCGCTGTATAGCCGCGTCAGCGCCGCCATCGCCGAGGCCGTGGGCGAGGCCGACGCGCCCAAGGTCAAATGGCACGAGGCGCTGATTCGACCGGAAACGATCGAAGCGCTGCTGACGCGCGCCTCGAAGCCGATCGACCTGGTCTGCCTCACCGACCACGTCACCCGCCGCCGGCACGTCTTCCCCGAAGCCAGCCTGGCCTTGGCCCGCAAATACCAGAACCTGATCCTCGGCGCGGAAATCAGCACGGCCATGTGGTCGGCGAAACGGGGCGCCTACGTCGTCTCCCCCGAGATCCTGCTTTACGGCCCGACGAAACCGCGCGGCGCTTGCGAGCGTCAGCCGCATTACGGCCTCGTTCAGAAGGATCTGGACGACCTTTACGCCTCCTGCGTCCCCGAGGGCGCGGCGGAAGTGGAGGTCAACCTCGGCATCGCCTGGGCCGAGCGCAAGGGCTATGCCTGGGCCCTGGCCCATCCGCTGGACGGCAACCAGTTGGAAATCAGCGAATTATTTTCGCTTTTCGTCCAGGCGCGGAGTTTGGAGGCGCTCAATGGCGGCTATCCGACGAATTCCTTCCGCGCCTTGTCGGCTTATATCGACTTCCACAACGCCGTGGTCGCCGAAGGAGGCGCTCCGATCGCCCGCCGCCGGCTCGACGCCACGACCCGCGCCCTGTTGAGCCTGCTGGAGCAGGCTCAACCCCGTCCGCTGGTCCCTCTAGGCGGCTCGGACGCCCACTTGCGCAATCTCGACCGCGTCGTGACGGTCGTCGAACCCGCCGACGAAATCGGCGCGCGTCCCGTGGCGCAGGTGTTTTTGAGCGCGGTCAAGGCCGGCCAGGGCGTCGAGGCGAGCTTCACGCCGCAGGGCAAGGGCTCCTCCTGGCTCGATCTCTACCGCGAGGCCAGCATCATCGTCTGGAAGAACTACTACGAGAACCGCGCCATCATCTTCGCCCATCCGATCCGGGCCTTCTACGTCGCCGCAAAAACGGTGCGCGAGCGGCTTTCCACCTACGCCGACGGCCACGACGTCAACCTCAAAACGCTGGCTCGCCTCGGCCTCAAGCCGGCCGACATCGTGCGCCTGGAGCGCCGGGCGCGCCGCGCCGCCGCGCGCTGACGCCGCAACGAAAGGCGATGCTCGTCGATACCCACGTCCATCTCAACGTCCCGCCCCTGGCGGAGGACGTGGACGGCGTTCTGGATCGCGCCCGCCGGGCGGGCGTGACCCGCCTGATCGCCGTCGCCTACGATCTCGAATCCTGGCGGGACGTCGCCGAACTGGCGAAGAAGCCCGGCGTATTCGCCGCCTTCGGCCTGCATCCCTGGGTGGCGGCCGAAGCGCTGGACGCCGGGCGGCTGGCGGAGGTCTGCGTCCGCGAGCATGCCGTCGCCGTGGGCGAAATCGGGCTGGATTACAAGATCGAAACCTTCGACCGCGAACGCCAGCTCGCCGTCCTGCGCCTGCAGCTCGACGTCGCCGTGAAGCTCGATCTGCCGGCGATTCTGCACTGCCGGGGAGCCTTCGAGGACATGTTCGCCGTGCTGGAGGAGTACGCGCCGAAGTTGCAGGGCGTCGTCCACGCCTTCTCGCGCGGCGCGGAGATGGCTCGGCGTTTCGTGGACTTGGGAATGCACGTCGCTTTCGGCGGCGCGATCACCCGCGTCAACGCCAATCGCGCCTTGAAGGCGGCGGCGGCCGTGCCCGACGAGCGGCTGCTTCTGGAAACCGACGCGCCGTCGATCGGCCTGGAAGGCATTCCGGCGGAGGAAACCGAGCCGCGCCATACGGCCGAGACGGCGCGGGCGCTGGCCGCGATTCGCGGCATTTCCTATGAATCGATTTGCGAACTGACGACGCGCAATGCCCGACGACTCTTCAAGCTTCCCTGAGTCCGGCGCGCCCGAGCGGCCGGCGATGTTCACGCGCACCATCGACCTCTTGGGGCCGGAGGGCTTCGAGCGTCTGCGCCGCTCGCTCGTCGTCGTCGTGGGTTTGGGCGGCGTGGGTTCGCACGCCGCCGTGGCGCTGGCCCGCTCGGGCGTGGGCCGCCTGCGGCTGATCGACTTCGATCCCGTCACCGCCTCCAGCCTCAACCGCCACGCCGTGGCCGTGGCGGCGGATGTCGGCCGGCCGAAGGTCGAGGTGATGCGGGAGCGGCTGCTGGCCATCGCGCCCGACCTGCAAATCGAGGCCCTGCGCGTCTTTCTCGACGAGGCGACCGCGCCCGAACTGCTTTCCGGCTCGCCCGATTACGTCTTGGACGCCATCGACGGACTCAACCCGAAGGTGACGCTGCTGCATTACTGCGTCACGCACGACATCAGGATCGCCGCCAGCATGGGGGCTTCGGCGCGCACCGATCCAACGCGGCTGCGCGTGGCCGATCTCTCGAAGACGCGCGTCTGCCCGCTGGCCCGGGCCGTGCGCCGCCGCCTGCAGCGGCGCGGCGTCCGGCGGGGCGTCCCCTGCGTCTATTCGGAAGAGGCGTCCCTGCCCGTCCTGCCGCCGGACGATTCGGAAGACGTACTAATGCGGGGCCGCAAGCGCAACCGTCTGCCGAGCTTCGCCGTCATGCCCGGCATCTTCGGCTACGCCCTGGCGGGAATCGCGATCAAAGCCCTGGCGGAATTCGACCCCAAGACAAAACGCTCCTAGAACGGCACGTACGACAGATCCAATCCCGCCGGATAGGCGTAGGAGACGTAGCTGTCGTAACCGTAGACGAGCAGGCCCACGCGGCCATTGGCCGTCAGCGTGTGCGTGCCGTCGCCGATCGGCATCGTCATCTTGTAGGCGTTGACGTTCGAGATGCGCGTGAACGTCGTGTTCAGGGTCGCGTCGTCCAGGGTGATCTCGACGTCGGGGTTCGTCGCCAGGATCGTCAGGTAATCGCTGTTGTAGGTGCTGGGCACGAGAAACACGTAATCGGAGCGGTACTGCTCCACCGGCGGAACGAGGATATAGGCCGGATCGCCCTCGTCGGAGCTTTCGTTGGTGAAGTAGTCTTGGCCGACGAGGAACTGGCCGACGAGAATCGGATGGCCGGTATTGGCGAGGACGATGAAATCCTCCGTCGCCTCGATCATGCACGAATCGCCGCGATTGAGCACCTTGTCGCAGGAGGCGTTGGAGAAAGGCGGCGTCTGGTCGATCACGTTGGGCTTGGTCGTCAACTCGGTGCCGTCGTTGAGGGCGAGGATTTTGTAGATGTTGGGGTGCGCGTCCAGGGGCGGCCGCATCCGCGCGGCGATGTACTGCGTGGTCCACGTCTTGGTGGGATACATCTGCTGCTCCAGGTGGTCGCAGGCCCAGCGGAAATGCGGCACGAAGCTGCATTCGTTGCCGGCGTAGACCGCCACGGGCTTGTCGCTGATCACTTCCGAGCCCGACAGTTCCGGTCCGAACCGATAATTGATCCAGGTGAAATTGGGACTGACGGCGGGCTGCTCGAAAAAGGACGTGGTATCGTCGGCCAGCGCGTAATCCGGCGAACTGCCGAATTGCAGCACCTCGCCGCGGTTGAGGGTGTAGGTGGCGGAGCGGCCCGCCGCCAGCGCGCCGACGCCCTGGCCGGCGACGGTGGGGGCGTGCGCCTTCACCGTAACCGAGGTGCCGTCCTGCGTGCCGACGATGGTGAAGTAAGTCGGCATCAGCAGCTCGACTTCCTGGAAGCCTCCCAGCAGTCCCTTGGGCATCCCGGTGCGGTAGGTCAAAACCAGATGCTCCTCGCCCAGGACGTGCGTGGGCAACAACAAGGAGGCATCGTTGGTATAAGCGAAATCGCTCTGGCTGGTGCATGCGCCTACGCAGGCGGTGATGGGATTGAACTGCACCACCGTCACCGGGATGGTGCTCTGCAGGCGGAAGGCGTTGCGGTCCTTGTAGGTGCAGGCGAACGACTCCTGCCCGGCGGCCTGGCAGGTTTTTTCCTTGTACGGCAGGCGCACCGTCAAATCTTTTCCCGGTTGAACGGTGACGTTGCGCGGCGTCATGCCGCCGCCCGTGTATTCGATCGTCACGCTGGCCGTCAGCGACGGGTTGGTGTTGGAGATGACGACGGCGTATTCCGATTCGTTCCCCTGCTTGAAGGCGTCATCGACGACGTTGGGCAGGACGACGGGCCAGTATTCGCAGCCGATGTAGCTGTCCTGCCGCTCGGCCAGCTGGCAGAGGCTCAGGCATTCGCCGTTCACGCAGGCGCTGCCCGTGTCGCCGGCCGGACAGGGAATGTAGCTCTCCTTGTAGGCCGAGCCGTCGTCGTTGCATTCGAGGATCTTGTGCGGGTCGCCCTCGGCGCAGACGCGCGAGCCGGGGACGCAGACGAGGAAGGCCGCGCCGCAGCCGTCCGCTTCGCCGGGCTTGCAGGTCTGCCCGGGCGGACAGGCCTCGGGCGAGCCGTAGCCGTCGCCGGAGGGCAGGCACCACTGGACGCGGCCGTCCGCGTCGCATTTGAAATCGACGTTCGGCTCGCAGGCGCCGGACTCGCAGCGGTCGCCGACGCAGGCGAAGCCCGCCGGACAGGGCACGGGGTCCAGCCAGTCCGAGCCGTCCTCGTTGCACGACTGCACTTCGCCCTCGGGGGTGCAGCGCGTCTCCGTGGCCGGCTCGCAGACGAGGTCGCCTTCGGGGATGCAATTGCCTTCGAAGCAACGATAGCCGCCCTGGCAGGGCTCGGGATCGCCCCAGGCCGTGCCGTCGGCGTTGCAGATCTGCACCTCGCCGTCACTGTTGCAGCGCCGTTCGACCAGCGGATCGCAGATCTGCGTCCCTTCGTCGATGCATTCGCCTTCGTAGCAGTATTTCCCGCCGGAGCAGGTTTCGCTCACCGTCCAGGCCGTGCCGTCGTCGTTGCAGACCTCGACGGCGTCGAGTTCCGTTTCGGCGCAGCGCGTCTGGCCCGGCTGGCAGATGGTGTCGGTGACGATCGTGCAGCGGCCTTCGCGGCAGGCCATGCCGGGGGCGCAGTTGCCGGGCGCGCCCCAGGTCCCGTCCGGGCGGCAGCGCTGGATCATGTCGCCGACGCAGAGTGAATCGGCGGGCAGACATTCGGCCTCGGCGTCCGCGTCGCCGTCGGTGGGAATTTCGCCCTGGCAGACGCCGGCGGTGCAGACCTGATTCACGGGGCAGGCCGAGGGAGGGCCGTAACTGCCGTCGTTCCCGCAGGTGGAAAACGACGCCCCGCCTTCGCAACGGGTCTCGCCCGGCTGGCAGGCGTCGCCGCCGTCGCCCGACGAGGAGCCGCAGGCCGAACCGAAAAGGACGATGAGCATCGCCGAAAGAAGCGTCCACACCAAAGCCCATTGCTTCCGAATCGCCGCCTCGCGCATGGTTGTGCCTCCGAAACGTCCAGCAGGGACAGACAATATCACAGTATCGCGAAGCTTAGACGGCGTGTAAAGCTTTTTACGCGAGCGAAATATTTTCGAGGAAATCAAATTCTGCGTGACCGATGTCGATGTTCAATGTAGCGGCGATCCCAAGCGAGACCGCCGAAGGAGGCCGAGTGCGGGCCGCCGCCGCCCTCAAAAACGGCGGGCCGCGCCCGCCTGCGGCAGGCTTGGCATCGCCGCTACTTCTTCAGCGCTTTTCTGTTGATGCTCGACCCGCGCGAGCCGGAGGGCTCGACGGTGTCGATCGGGACGATCTCGATGTCTTCCGGGCCGTTCACTCTCAGCCAGCAGACGTTCCAGTGGTTCCGGGGCGAGAAGCCGTCCGGGCGGGTGAACGTATCCCGGAGTTCGCCGAACAGCCAGATGCTGACGGTCGCCTCCGGCTTCGAATCGCCGGAGTAGTTTTCCACCGTCACCAGGTAGTCGCCGATTTCCGGCTGCGAGAGGTTGGTTTCCTCCGGCCCGCGGCCGGTGATGTCGTCGATGTCAAGTCGCGGGTCGTCTTCCCGAATCTCGATTTGACCCCAATCCGGCGCATTTTGCGGCCCCGGGCAGCCGCGCGGCGGGCAAGGCGTCGCCGAGCCATTCATGGTGTTGCAGTTCTGCCAGCAACAATAGCTCTGATTGCCCGCACCGTCGCAATCCCGCGAATGCTGGCCGCCGGGGCGGATCAAGTGCAAATCGTGGTCGTTGTTCGCCTGCGACCACGTCAGTTCGATGTGAATGTCGTCGTCGGGGATCGCCGTGATCGTCACCGTGTCGGCCAGGGCCTCATTGCAGTCCTCGTCGGCATCCTGCAGAGTCAGCCTCACGACGTAGGTTCCAGCCACCGCAGCAAAGAAAAGCGGCTGAGCCGATTCCGTCCAGATTCCCTCGACGCTGTGGCCTTGACTGTCGCGGATGATGGCGCTGAAGGCCTCAGCGGGTTTGCTTTCCCATTCCCACTTATAAGCGAGGATCGCGCCGTTGCTGTCGGTGGACCCTGTCCCGTCGAGGTTGACTGTATCCAGGGGACGGACCGTTTGGTCCGGGCCGGCGTCGGGTCGGGCGCAGAGGAAATCGACGTCGCCGTCCGTCGGCTGGTCTCCGTCCGTGATATCGCCATCCGCGTGGTCTCCGTCGGTCTGTATGTCGCCGTCGGACGCATCGCCATCGGGGACGTCGCCGTCCGGCTCGCCATCGCCGTCGGGAATATCGTCGTCCGGGACGTCATCGCCGTCAGAGGCATCGCTGTCAAGGATATCGCCGTCCGGAGTGTTGTCGCCGTCAGTCGAATCGCCGTCCGTGGGCGTGATGGCGACGCAGCCGCCGTCGAAGCAGGTCAACCCGTCGGTGAAGCAGTCGTGGAGGAAGGCCCAAGCGCCGCTTTCGCAACGCTCGACGACGTCGCCCAGGCACCGGTAAGCGCCGGCCGCGCAGGCGCCGCCGTCGCCGTCGCCGTCGGCAAGCCCGTCTCCGTCCGTCCGTTCGTCTCCGTCAACGGCGTCGCCGTCGCTCTCGGAGATTTCTTCCGTCGTGCAGGACACGAACGGCAGACATAACGCCAGCGCAACAAGCGTCATTTTCCAAGGCATGGGAACCTCCTCAGAAAGGAGCAGTCTATTCGAAATTCCGCTTATGGGCAAAAGCGCGATTGGTTTTCGTTACAGGCACGCGCCGCCGACGATATCCGGGCTTTCGCCGGAGGTCAGCGGCAGGCATAGTTCGTCCTCGCTCTCGCAGTTGTTTGGGATCGGCGCGCAGTATTCCCAGCAGGCGTTATAGTCCCGCAACGGGTAGCAGTAGTGATTCTCATCGATGCAAGCTTCGCCCTGCGTCTCGCAGCCCGGAGCGTCTTCGAAATCGGCGCAGAGGCCCACCGGCTGGCCGGCCGGACCGAAATCGATGCAGGCGATCGTGTCGGCGCCCGGGTCGCAGGTGTTGATTTCGCACGTTTGAATGCACTCGGTGCGAACCTGGCCTTGCTCGTCCTGCATGGCAACGCAGATGTAGCCCGTATGGCAATCGTCGTCCGACTCGCATTCGCCGGAGTTGCAGTAACAAGTATCATGGCCCAATTCGCCGAAGTCGCAGGAATCCGCGCCGTCCGCGTAGCCCTCGTTTCTGCACACTTCGTTGCAGTCCAGCGTTTCCCACACGCTGGTGTCTGCGTTGCACCAGCAGAGGAGTAGATCCGCCGTGGTGGAGCAGAAGGGCATATCCGTGGTCGGATCGCACGCGCCGCGACAGTCGCTTGGCGTGTCGCCATCGGGAAGATCGCCGTCGGGAATATCGCCGTCTGGAGTGTCGCCGTCGAGGGGGAAATCGCCGTCGGGCATGTCGCCGTCGATGGGGTAGTCGCCATCAGGGGGTACATCGCCGTCGGGTGCGTCGGTGCAGAGGCAGTAATCGATGCCGAACTCATCGTTCATGCCGCAACCCCTGGCCACTCCGCCCTGCGAGGCGCAGATGTCGTCGCAGGCATATAGATTCCACTGGCCGCCCTCGCAGACGCACACGTCGGTCCTGACGCAGAACGACGTATCAAGGGTCGCGTCGCACGTTCCGCCGCAATCGTCCCCATCGGTCGATGGGTCGCCGTCGGGTGCGTCACGGCAAAGACAGTGATCGACGCGAAAATCCTCCTCCTCGCCACACCCAGCGGACGCCTGATTGTGCGAAGCGCAGTTGTCGTCGCAAAAGTAAAAATTCCACCGGCCGCCCTCGCAAACGCAGAGGTCGCCGGCGGCGCAGAACGAAATGTCGCTGATCGAGTCGCATGCGCCCCAGCAGCCGCTCCCGTCGCCGTCGGAGGCATCCCCGTCGGAACGCCCGTCCTTGTCCCCGTCGGCCGGGTCGCCGCCGGTGAAAGTGATGGTGTCTTCCTTGCAGGATGCGAACAGCAAACCGAACAGCAAGCACGCCGCCATCGCCACAAACACCAACCGCCAGGACATGGGAGCCTCCTAGAGGAACACGGTCTTTTCACATAAGCAAAAACAGCCTCGATTACAAGCACCCCCCGCCGTAAATCCGCCCGTCGCTATCGGTCAGCGGCAGGCATAATTCATTCCCGCCCTCGCAGGAATTCTCGAACACGAGAACATCGCAGTACGCCCAGCAGGCGTTGTAGTCCCGCAACGGGAAGCAGTAGTGATTCTCATCGATGCAGGCTTCGCCCTGCGTCTCGCAGGTTTCGGTGTTGTCGAAGTCGGCGCAGAGGCCCACCGGCTGGCCGGCCGGGCCGAAGTCGATGCAGGCGATCGTATCGGCGCCCGGGTCGCAGGTGTTGATCTCGCACGACTGAACGCACTCCATGTGATCATGGCCTTGCGCATCCAGCACCGCGACGCAGAAGTCGTTTCCGTCGCAATCCTCGTCCGATTCGCATTCGCCCGACTTGCAGTAGCAAATGTCGTAGCCTTGTTCTGCGCCGTAGTCGCAAGCTTGTGCGCCTTGTTCATAGCCGGCGTCCTCGCATACCGTGCTGCAATCCAGGGCTTCCCATACGCTGGCTTCCTCGTCGCACCAGCAAAGGAACAGCTCCGCCGTGGCGGAGCAGTAGGGCGCGTCGGCGGATGGATTGCAAGCGCCTTCGCAATCGGTCGGCGCGTCGCCGTCGGTCGGTTCGTCGCGGCAGAGACAGTAGTCGAAGGAGTACGTCGAATTCGGGCCGCAGCCATCGGACGTCGAGCCCTGTCCGGCGCAGACCACGTCGCAGTTGTACAAGTTCCACTGCCCGCCATTGCAGACGCAGACGTTGCCATCGACGCAGAACGTGCTGTCTCTCGCCGGATTGCACGCGCCCGCACAGCCAGTCGGGTTTTGAAGCATTGCCTCGAGCATTCCCTGCGGCAGGCAAACATGCTCGCCGCCGAAACGAACAAGGACCTCCTCCTCCGTGAGGTAGCCATCCTCGACCAGCATCGACGGATCGAAGCAGGTGACGGCCTCGTCCGGACGGCAATCGGTGTCCGTCTCGCAGGGAGCCAGGCAAATTTTGGAATGGGCGAAGGCAGGGCCCAGGATGACGGCGCTGACATTGTGGCCATTGACGTCGCGGGTGCAAATGTCCGGTTGGAACGTCGAGCAGTAACCGTTGACGATCTCGATTTCGTTGTCGGTGAGCATGGAAATGATCGAGGTGGTCAGGCACAATTCGGTGAGGCAGTTCTCATTTTCTTCGCAGGCGCTGCCGACCATGCCCGTTTCCGGCGCATCGCCGTCCGCGCCGTCTCCGTCTGCCCCATCTCCATCCGCTTCATCGCCATCGGAGATGTCGCCGTCCGGTTCGCTGTCGCCGTCTGGAATGTCGTTTTCCGGAGCTTCTTCGTCATCAGCCGGATCGCTGTCGGTCGGATCGCCGTCCGGCGGCGTGACGACGAAGCATGAGCCTTCGAAGCAGCTCTCGCCGTTGAGACCGCAGTCCCGATGGAAAACCCATGAACCGTTTTCGCAACGCTCCACGTCGTCGCCCCGGCAGCGGTAGGCGTCGGGGGCGCACCCTCCGTCGCCGTCCGTCGAATCATCTCCATCGGCCTGATCGCCGTCGCTGTTGGAAACTTCGGCTGTCGTGCAGGACATCAGCAACAGACCCAAAGCCATCGCTACGAGCACCAACCGCCAGGACATGGAAACCTCCGTGGTGTCAATAACGATTCCTGAAAATCATACCACCCGCCCGATCCGTTGTTAAGCGGTAATCTTTCAAGATAAGTTGCGGAGAAGACGCAAACGATGCAATTTTATTTTCTGGATTTGGAGCGGTCCGCGCCTGAGCCGACGCTAAGCTGCCTCCGGGACCCGGACCAGCACGGCGGTCAGGCTCCGGCGGATCGTCGGGCGATCGGCGACGCGGAAGCCGGCCTGTTCGGCGAGGGCAAGCTCTTTGTCGAAATCGGCCGTGCTGACGTGGCCGCGCGGCTCGGCCAGCAAGAGCTTGCCGCCCGGCTTCATCGCGCGCGCCAGTTCACGGAAGAACGCGGGGATGTCGGGAAGCTCGTGAACCATGGCGAAGACCAGCGCGAAATCCACGCCACCCGCAAGGTCGTCGAGCCCCATGCCCTCGGCCGAGGCCAGCCGGGCGTCGATCCGCTCGGCCAGCCCGGTTTTTTCGGCCCGCCGCCGCAACGATTTCAGCATGCGCGGCTGGATGTCCACGGCGACCACCCGGCCCCGCGCTCCGACCCGCCGCGCGAGTTCGAGCGTGAAGTAGCCCATGCCGGGCCCGGGTTCGAGGACCGTCATCCCCTCGGAGACGAAGGGTTCGAGCAGCCGGCGAGGGTCTTGAAGGAGACGCCGCAACGGATTGACCAGAACGTAGCCGAGCCACCAGGGGCAGACGTGAGGGGCCATGGAAGTCCTCCTTGCGCTTCGCTCGGAATGGAACATAGCACGCGTTCGGCGCTTGGCCAAGTCCGGTTGAGGCAAGGTCGGGACGATTCCCTTTCGGTTCGGGGCTGGGATGGAGCAGTTGTACTGTGCTCCACACGCTTGTGAGGGTGTGCCATGCTTGGAGCTTGCGACAAGCATGCTTAATCGCACATGCCTGTCGTGGACTCCAGGCATGGCACACCGCTTGGCATCGCCGCAACCTACCACCCTTAAATGCCTGGACCACGGTGCAACCGTGCTCCATCGGGGGGCCAGCGTCCCTACGACCCTGAACGAACGGAAACGCAGCTAGGAAAGGGTCCGCTCCTCCAGGGTCTCCCCCCGGATGCCGAGGGTGACGGTCTTGATCGGGCGTTTGACGCCGGAGCGTTGCGCCGCCTCCTGCGCGATGCGGACGAGCCCGCCGCAGCACGGCACTTCCATGATCGCTATCGAGAGCGAATGCAGCTTGTTCTTGAAAATCTCGGCCAGCTTGGCGATCGATTCCTCGGCGTGGTCGAGCTTGGGACAGGTCATGACCACCGTATGCCCGGCGATCAGCTTGCGGTGCAGGTCGGGATAGGCCACGGCGACGCAATCGGCCAGAAGCAGCACGTCCTTGCCGTCGTAAAGGTTGCCGGAGGTCGGCAGAAGCTTGAGCTGCACGGGCCACTGGCGCAGCGCGGACGCGGCCGGGGCGTTCGACGGCGCGGCGGCGGCCGGTTTCGGGGCGGGTTCGGCCTCGAAGACCCGCAGCATCGAGCCGGGGCAGCCGCAGGCCATCGGAGGCGGTTCGGGTTGGGCTGTCTCGCGCTCGTGCTTCAGCCGCTCCAGGTGCGTCTCGACCGCCTTTTCGTCGAAATCGACCGCCTCGCGCTGGATGATGGTCAGCGCGCCCTCCGGGCATGTGCCGATGCAGGCCCCCAGGCCGTCGCAGAAGGTCTCGGACACGACCTTGGCCTTGCCGTTGACGATCTTCAGCGCTCCCTCGGCGCAGGACAGGATGCACAAACCGCAGCCGGTGCATTTCTCTTCATCGATCCGAATGATGTTGCGAACTGGCATGACAAGCTCCTTCTCAACGCCGAAATAGCCGGCGGGTTGTTTATGCCCTTACGCTACTCCGGAAGCGCCGGCCGCGCCTTGACGCAGATCAAGGTTTTTGAAGATTTCAGGGTTCAGGGAGAAGACGGCTCGGCGAGAGCGGAAAGCCGCGCCGCGTCGAGCACGCGCACGGCCTTGCCTTCGCGGCGCAGCAGGCCGTCGGCCTCGAAACGGGCCAGGGCGCGGGAGAGCGACTCCGGCGTGGTGTGAAGCTGGCCGGCGATGACGGTCTTTTTCTGCTTGAGTTCGATCACGGCGTCGTCGGTGAAAGCGGCCCCGTCCCGTTCCGCCGCCACGACGAGCCAGCGGGCCAGGCGCGAGGCGACGTCGCCGAAGGACATGCCGCTGGTGAGATCGAGCAGGCGGCGCAGCCACTTCGCCTGGCTGGCGATCATCGCCCGCGCCAGATCGGCGTGGGCGGCGAGCAGCGCCTCGAACGGCTTTTTCGGCACGAGAATCACGGCGGCGTCGCTGAGCGCCACGGCCGAGGCGGGAAAATCGGCGAGCGACAGGGCCGCCGCCTCGGCGAAGCTCTGACCGCCCTCTACCAGATGCAGCGTCTGCTCGCGGCCGTCGGGCGAGGCGCGGTACACCTTTACCAGGCCATACTCGACGAGGAAGAAGTGGGCGGCCGGATCGCCCTGGGCGGCCACGCTTTCGCCCTTGGCGTAGACGCGTCTTTGGCACACCTGGGCCACGGCGTCCAACAGGACGGGCGGCAGGTCGCCAAACAGGGCGAAGCGCTTCAGGCGCGGCGCGGCAAGCGGCATGGCGCACGTTTCCTTTCCATGGCTGAGGGTCGTCATCCACGCTTCTAGCGGCGTTTTCCCGGCAGGTCAAGTGCGGCGGCGGCGGCGATAACAAAAACGCCGCGCTCATCGCGCGGCGCAACGGGCAAGGGCGACACCGCCGGACAGGAGACAGTCATAGTTGCGCTTCCCGGTGGGCGGCGTCCGGAGGAGGTATGCCACCGGCGGTGTCGTGAGGGGAACCATCGTCCGGGTGAGGTCGAAATGGGCTCCCCCACACACTTTATTCGGTGGGCGGCGGCGGATCTTGACGCATTTTTTCATTCGCGAGCCTCGGCGCCGAAAACCCATTAATTTTCAGGGAAATGGAATGAAAAATACTTTTTTTGCATCTATCCGTATGAATACGAGGGGTTAGGTGCGTTCATCTGGCGCGGGAGTCGCGAATCGCCCAACGCCCAGACCTTAGGGGACAATGAAGCGGGGCCAGGATCGCCGCTCCCCGCCGGCCAAGGAAAGGAAGCGTCCGTATGCCGACCAGGAAACTCGCCACCTGGAGCATCGACTACATGCAGGTGCTCGACGAGCATGGCAAGGTCGATCCCAAGCTGGAACCGAAACTCTCGAAGGATCAGCTTTTGGTCCTCTACCAATCGATGGTTTTCGCCCGCTGGGCGGACGACCGGGCGTTGAAGCTGCAGCGCCAGGGCCGCGTCGGCACGATCGTCCTGAACAGCGGCCAGGAGGCGGTTTCCTGCGCGGCGGCGCTGGCGATGACCGAAAAAGACTGGTTTGTCCCCGCCTTCCGCGAACTGGGCGGCATGCTGATGCGCAACGTTCCCCTCGCCAATTTCTACATCGGCTTCAACGGCTTCGAGGAAGGGACGGCCAGCGAGGGGGCGACGCGTATCCTGCCGGTCTGCATCCCCATCGCCTCGCAACTGCCGCACGCCGTGGGCCTGGCCTACGCCATGCGCTACAAGGGCGAAAAGGATTCGGCGACGGTGGCGTTTTTCGGCGACGGCGCGACCTCGGAAGGCGACTTTCACGAGGCCATGAATTTCGCCGGCGTCTGGAAGGTCCCGGTGGTTTTCGTCTGCCAGAACAACCACTGGGCGATCTCCGTGCCGGTCTCCAAGCAGACCAGTTCGCGCACGCTGGCCCAGAAGGCGATCGCCTACGACATCCCCGGCGTGCAGGTGGACGGCAACGACGCCCTGGCCGTTTACCGCGTCGTCAAGGAGGCGCTCGACCGCGCCAGGGCCGGCCAGGGGCCGACCCTGATCGAAGCCGTCACCTACCGCATGCTGGCGCATTCCACCTCCGACGACCCGACGCGCTACCGCCCCGACGCCGAGGTCGAGGCCTGGAAAAAGAAAGACCCGATCGTTCGCCTGAAAAAATACCTCCTTGCGAAAAAGATCCTCACGGCCAAGCTGGTCGAACGGATCGACGCCGAGGCCAAAGCCAAGGTCGAGCAGGCGGTGGCCGACTTCGAGGCCAAGACCGATTTCAAGCCGGACGCGGCCTTCGACCACGTCTTCGGCGAAACCCACCCCAACCTCGAAGAGCAGCGCGCGGAATTTCTGGCGAAGATCGCCCTGGAGGCGAAGCATGGCTAAGCTGACGATGGTTCAGGCGCTCAACCTGGCGCTGCACCAGGAAATGGAGAAGGATCCGGCGGTGGTCGTCATGGGCGAGGACGTCGGCGTCGATGGCGGCGTCTTCCGCGTCACCGACGGTCTGGTCGAGAAATTCGGCGAATCGCGCGTCCTCGACACGCCGCTGGCCGAGTCCGGCATCGTCGGCACGGCGATCGGCATGGCGATCGGCGGCTTGAAGCCCGTTACGGAAATGCAGTTCAGCGGTTTCTCCTATCTCATCATGGCCCAGCTGGAAAACCACGCCTCGCGCTTCCGCACCCGTACGCGGGGGCTTTTGACCGTGCCGATGGTGGTGCGCATGCCTTACGGCGCGGGGGTGCGCGCCCTGGAGCACCACTCCGAGAGCCGCGAAACGTTTTACGCCCATCAGCCGGGCCTCAAGGTGGTGATTCCCTCCACGCCGCGCAATGCGCGGGCCCTCTTGGTCAGCGCCATCCGCGACCCGGACCCGGTGGTTTTCATGGAGCCGAAGCGTTCCTACCGCGCTTTCCGCGAAGAGGTTCCGGAACAGGAGGAGACGTGGCCCATCGGCAAAGCGCACGTCGTCCAGGAGGGGACGGACCTCACCGTCGTCGCCTGGGGCGCGATGCTGCGCATCGCCGAGGCGGCCATCGAGGCCGTGCAGAAGAAACGCCAGGCGTCCATCGAGCTGATCGATCTGCTGACGATCAACCCCATGGATTCGGCGACGATCGTCGAATCCGTCAAGAAGACGGGCCGTTGCCTGATCGTCCAGGAAGCGCCGCGCCATCTAGGACCGTCGTCGGAGATCGTCGCGCAGATCAACGACAAGGCATTGATGCACCTCGAAGCGCCGGTGAAGCGCATCACCGGCTTCGACGTGCCGACGCCCTACTTCGGCCGGGAAAATCTTTTTCTGCCGAGCCCCGTCCAGATAGCGCAGGCCATCGAGGAAACGCTCGATTTCTAGGAGACGGCGATGTTCGAATTCAAACTGGCCGACTTGGGCGAAGGCATCCACGAGGCGGAAATCGTCAAGTGGTACGTGAAGGTCGGCGACAAGGTCGAAATGGACGACCCGCTTATCGACGTGGAGACGGACAAGGCGACGGTGACCATTCCCTGCCCGAAAACGGGCGCGATCGTCCAGCGTCTCGGCGAGGTGGGCGACATCCTGCACGTCGGCCAGTTGCTCGTCGTCATCGACGACGGCGCGGGTCAGGCGGCGGCGACCGCGCCGTCCGCGCCGGCCGAGGCCGAGGCGAAAACGGTTGAAACCAAACCGGCGACCGCGCCGTCCGCGCCGGCCAAGGCCGAGGCGAAAACGGTCGAAACCAAACCGGCCGCCGCGCCGACCGCGCCAGCCCCGAGAT